>NZ_JBFBAD010000008.1:0-166567 GCF_040682075.1 Actinoplanes sp. NPDC051411
GACGGCGGCGCCGGCGACGACGGCGACGAAGAAGCCGGCGCGCAAGGCGCCCGCCGCCGGAGGGGCCGGGCTGGACCGGTTTGTGGCTGCCGTGCAGCGGAAGCTTCCGGACGTTGCCCTCGACCGAAGGGACGAGGAGGTCGAGGATCTCGGCGAGCAGGCCTGCAGTGCGCTCAAAGGCGGCCGGAGCGCGACCGCCGCGGCTGGTGAGGTGGCTGAGCGGGGGGTGACGCCGGCGGATGCCCGCGCCCTGGTTGGGCTGGCCAAAGACGATCTCTGCCGGGCCTGACCAAGGGTCGGCCGAAAGTCGCAGAGCGGGGGCGGGAGTCGAGCCCTCGGTCGGATGCCGGACATTCTTGTCCGCCCGATGCTGGAGTGAGCCCGTCGCCAGCAGGAGGTCAAGATGTCCGCACGAGGAGTGCTCAGTATGGTCGGCACCGCCGTCGGCGGTTTGATCGGCTGGACCGGTGCGCCGCCGGCCGCCGACCCTTCGACGGTTCGTGGGCTGCTGGAAGACCTGGGGCTGCTGGCCGGCGCCGATCTCGGCGCGGGGGGGGGGGGGGCGGCCCCGTTGCGGGGGGGGGGGGTGGGGGGTTCCCCGCCCCCAACCGGCCTGAAAACCGACGGGGTGGCCGGGCCGAGGACGGTCCATCTGCTTGTCCGGTACGCGAAGGAAGCGCGCGAGCTGCACCGTCTCGACCTGGCGGCCTGACCGTTAAGGTTGGCCGCTATGACGGTTGCTCCGGTCGGCGTGGATGACCTGCTCACCTATTACGACGATGCCACGGGTGAACGGGTCGGGTTGTCGGCGCCCGAGGTGGGGCGCTGGTCGGCGGCCACGTCGGCGCTGCTGGTCACCCAGTGCGGTCAGCGTGCGGGCCGGCAGGCAGCAGTGTTGCTGCCGCCGCACTGGCAGACCGCGGTGATTCTGCTCGGGTGCTGGGCGACCGGGGTCGAGGTGTCGTTCCGGGGCTGGTCGACGGCCGGGCTCACGCCGGCGGGTGACATGCTCGACGTCAGTTTCGTGCTGCGGCACCGCATCGGGAACTGGCTCGACGACGTGCCCGCCGCCGCCCACCAGTTTTCCGTGCGCCTGGGTTCGACGGCGCCGACGCCGTCCGGCTATGACGATTTCGAGGATTCGGTGCGGCCGTGGCTCGGGGCCGCCGCGCCGCCGGCCCTGGTCGACCCGCTCGGCCGGGCGACGGTCGGCGGCGAGACGTACGGGGAGTACGGCGCGATCGCGGCCGACGTGGCTGCGACCCGGGGGATCCGGCGGGGCGACCGGGTGCTGGTCGACGCGGCCGCGTCCGAGCACCCGTTGATCTGGCTGCTGGCGCCGCTGTCGGTGGGCGCCTCGATCGTGCTGTGCGCCAACCTGGACCGGTCGCGGCTTGATTCGAGGATGGCCGCCGAACGCGTGACCCACGTGTTCGGCTAGGGCCTTACCACGTTGTTGGGTGTAGTAGTCCGGCGGTTTGCTTGGCCGCCGAAGTCAAGATCGACATTGGCTCAGGGATACCAAAGCCTCGGCGTATAGGTCGCTGCCGCGGGCTGCGGGAGTACACCGGCATTGAGTTCGACCTGCGACGGTCTTATCTCGGCCTGATCGACGTTACCAGCCTTGACTGGCTCAAGTGGGGTGCGGCTGTCACGGAACTCAGCTTGGTAGCCGACGAGGAGGTCGTCGTCGCGGCACAAGCAGTTGCAGACGCTCTCGTTCGGATGGACCGATATGTGCACGGTCGCGATAAGGATGAAGACCATTAGCGGTCGCTGGCAAACCGCCACGGCGATCGCTGCGTCGCGACGAGCAGATCCTGCGGGGATCTCCGGCCTGGTGGGTCTCGGGCGTCAGTCGGCATTTGGCGGGTGCGGGGCCGGAACCTTCCGCATCGTCGGGGCGTTCTGCATCATGAGGTCATGGACGTTGTCAGTACGGACGAGGTCCCAGCGGGAGAGCGATTCGCCTACTGGCGGGAGCTGAACAAGAAGCTGCTTGTGCCGTACGACCTGCGCTGTGATCCGCGGGTGGAGAGCAGGTTCCGGGTACGTGCGGGTTTCAGCGGGTTCGGTCACGTCCAGGTGACGCTCGCGACCATGACACCGCACTCGGTTCATCGCACCGCTCGGCTCATTCGCAAGGCCGACCCAGAGGTGTGGGAGGTGGGCTGCACAGTGCGCGGCAGCAGCATCATCACCCAGGACGGCCGTAGCTCGAAGCTCCTCGTCGGTGACCTGGTGCTGGTGGACACCTCACGCCCCTACCGGGTGGACCAAACCGACTGCCAGGTATTGCTCCTGCACTTCGACCGGTCGCGGATGCCGCTCGCGGCCAGGGACCTGCGGTGCCTCTCCGGTGTACGGATACCCGGCGACCGCAGCGTCGGAGCGTTGACCTCGCAGTTCATGCTGCACCTGGCCCGCAGCCTGCCGGGCCTCACCCCCGCGGAGACGGGCCGGCTCTCCGTCCTCACCCTGGAGGTGCTGACCACGGCGCTCGCCCACGCCCTCGAGAGGGAAGGGCTGCTGCCGGCGGACACCAGGCAGCGGGCGCTGCTCGCCCGAATCGACGCGTTCATCCGTGCCAACTTGGGCGAGCGGGAGCTGAACCCGGAGGCGATCGCAGCCGCCCACCACATCTCCCTCCGTTACCTTCACCGGCTTTTCCAGCAGGAAGCGCGCACCGTCGCCGGGTCCATCCGCGAACTGCGCCTGGAGCGTTGCCGCCGCGACCTGACCGACCCGCGGCTCGCGTCCCTGCCGGTTCACGCGATCGCGTCCCGGTGGGGCTTCGGCAGTGCCGCCTATTTCAGCGCGGCCTTCCGGGCGACGTACGGGGTCTCGCCGCGGCAGTACCGGGAATACGCGCAGATGTAAGAGGTGTGCACGCAGGCGTAAGGACAGCCGTGTGCTGCGGCACGCACCCTGGTTCTCTGGCCAAGAGGGATGGGCAACCAGAACCTTGCCGAAGCACGCGACTCAGGAGAATCCCCATGCGACGAATCATCAACTCCACCTACATGTCCATCGACGGCGTCGTTCAGAACCCGCAGAACTGGACCTTCGACTACCGCGACGAGGCGGCGACCGCTTTCGCACACGACCAGCTCTTCCATTGCGACGCCCTGATCATGGGCCGGCGCACATACGAGAGCTTCATCAGCTACTGGCCGACCGCGACTGACGCCGACGGCAGCGCGGAGCGGATGAACTCGATGCCGAAGTATGTCGTCTCCGACAGCCTCAGCGACCCGACCTGGAACAACACCACGGTCGTCGGCCGAGCCGAGTTCCCGGCTCTGGGGCGAGAGCTCAAGGACAAGCCCGGCCAGGACATCGTTCAGTACGGATACGGACCGGTCACCGCGGTGTTGCTGCGCGAGGGCCTGCTCGACGAGCTCCGGATCTGGCTGCACCCGATCACGGTCGGTGGACAGGCCCGCGACGCCCTCCTCGCTGAGGTCAGCAGCGACGCCCGGTTCCGTCTCGCTGACCACCGGGCATTCGACTCCGGCATGGTCATCCTCAGTTACCAGCCCCAGCCGACGGCATAGTAAGCGTGTACGTCGTGGACTACCGAGGTTTCATCAAGAGTCTCGTCATCCCGGACGGATGGGCGCCGCCCGCCGAACTGACCTTCCTGGACATCCGCGCCCGCGCGATCGGCCGCGACGACCTGCACAGCGATGTGCGGGGGATCAACGCGAGTATTGAGCTCATCCGGCGCACCAGGGGCGGTCCGTGGCCCACGGAGCCGGTCACCGAGGAGTTCAACTACGTCGACCTTGTCTGGCACGAGCTGGAGTTCCGCGACAGGTACTCGTTCACCTACGCGGTCTACGACTCCTCCGGTTCGTACCTCGGTTGCTGCTACCTGTACCCGATGGGACGCCGCACCCCGTTGACCGAGGAGCTACTCGCGTACGACGTCGACGCCAGCTGGTGGGTCACGCCGGATGCCTATGCCCGCGGCTACTACGAGAAGCTGTACGCCGCGTTGCGCACCTGGACCACGAAGGACTTCCCCTTCAAGCACCCGTACTTCTCGAACGCGGCGATCCCGGACGCCGGCCGTCCTATGCCGCGGTGACGTCGGGGATCGTAATCGCGCCATCGCCGTCGAGCGGGAAGCCGGGGTTGTAGGCGACCTCCCAGAGGTGGCCGTCCGGATCGGCGAACGTGCCCGCTCGACCGAAGGGCATCGCTCGCGCCGCGTGGGTGATCCGGGCTCCGGCCTTCTCCGCTGAGACGAGAAGCTCGTCGACTTCGTCTGCGGACCGCACATTGTGTGCCAAGGTGATGCCGCCGAAGCCGTCCACGTTGCTGTCCTGCACGCCGGCGTCGGCGGCGACCTTGTCCCGGCCCCACAGCACCAGTCCGATACCACCGGCCTGAAAGAAGACGGTCTCCTCGGCCTCCTGGCCGCGCCAGCCCAGCCGCTCGTAAAACGTCCGGGCCCGGGCCAGATCGGCGACGCCGAGCGTGACCAGACTGAGTCGTTGCTCCATTTCCTCAACCTTTCCGCCGGTATGCAACGGCTTTGCAGGCGCGGCGCACGGTGACAACCGAGGTGTCCTCGCCATCGGCGAAGTTCGGACAGAACGTGCCCGCCGTGCCGTATCTGGCAGCAGGTCGCGCTCCGCAGACCACGTCGGCCGCCTTCGCCTCGACGGTCACATCCCCTCAAATGCTCGACAGCCCGGCCGGTCGCCCCAGAGAGGCCACCCTGGCGGCGTCCCGGAGACCCATGAACCGCAGAACGCGAGTGATGGGTGGCAATAGGGTGATGGCCGCCGTGATGGACAGGCCGAGCCTCTTGATCATCGCACCTCCTGATCGGTCGCTCAACAGGATGCTTTGACGGCTCGAGGTTCGTCATTACATATCCGCGCACACGTCTGTCGACTACGCGCACGGCGCGCGCAACTCAAGTCCACCCGAACCCGACCCAGGGTGCCTCGCTCCGCCCACCGATTCTCGGAACCTGTGCCATCACCGCAGTACTCGACAGGCTGCTGTGCGCTCCGTGCGCCTGAACGTCGCCGGCTGGTCCGTCTTCGCGGTGTTGACCCTGGCCGGCGATTGGGGCATACGGCAGGTTGTCGGGCCGGAAGCTGACCCGTACGTTCATCGCTACCCACCTCGGCGACCACATCTCGCTGCGGTAGCTGCACAAGCTGTTCCAGCAGGACGGCGGGACGGTCGCCGGGTGGGTGCGGGCGCGTCGGCTGGAGCGCTGCCGGCGTGATCTCGCCGATCCGTTGCTGGCGGACCGGCCGATCCGCGCCGTCGCGGCCAGGTGGAGGTTTGGCAGTGCGGCGCACTTCAGCCAGGCCTTCAGGTATGCCTACGGGCTGTCGCCGCACAAGTTTCGTGATCAGTGCGCGGATCCGACACTGATGTGCGCGCAGACCGAACGACAACGTCGACCGACTGAGACATCCTCTGTGGACGACCGACCAGGAGGTGCCATGCTCAAGAGGCTCGGCCTGCTCATCACGGCGGCCATTGCCATGTTCCTGCCCATCTCGTCGGGTGCGGCGTACGCGGCCTACCCGACCGCCTACAACATCACCTACCAGACCCTGACGAACACACCGGCCAACGGGATGCCCTACGGGTACGTCCACCGAACTATCACGCTGATCGACGACTCATCCGGGTACGGGTGGTACACCTACGTCGACCCGGCCGCACACCCAGAGCCGGGCAAGTGCGAAACCCGCACCGGTCGCATCATCGCGGGGAACTACGACTGGACGGACTGGCTGATGCCGAAGGACGGCTTCTACATCCACCAGAGCATCCTGACCGAGCCGGCCAAGCAGGTGCAGTACGTGATCAACTGCGAACTGCGGCTGGACCACTACGGCAACTACTGGTGGGGGAGCGCGCTCGACCCGCACTAATAGTACGTACTCCAGCCGTAGATCGTGGGCCACGGCAAAGACCAGCAACAACCCCTGATGAGATGCGGCCTTAGCCGGTCGGGTCGTCCCGGTCAACTAGATGATCAGTCGTCTACTCAGGACGATCTCTCGGTGTGGATCGCCGGGCGTGGTCGGTAGCGTGCCGTTCATGGAGGTTTTCGACCAGCTCGCCGAGAAATACCAGGGCGAACACAGCAGCAACCCGTTCCAGACCGCCCTGATCGAGCGGATCGGTGCCCTGCTCCCGGCCGGCACGTCGGTGCTCGACCTGGGCTGCGGCACCGGTGTTCCCACCGCGAAGCTGTTGACCGGGTCGGATCACCGGGTGGTGGGCGTCGACATCTCCGAGGGCATGCTCAAGCTGGCCCGCGAGCAGGTTCCGGCGGCCGAGTTCGTGCACGCCGACTTCAAGGACCTGCCCGGCGACTTCGGCCGGTTCGAGGCGGTGACCGCGTTCTTCTCGTTGCTGATGCTCAGCAAGGCCGACATCGAGCGGGTGCTGGACAAGGCGGCCGGCTGGGTCGGGCCCGGCGGCTACCTGGGCATCGGCATGGTCAATTTCGACGGTGACAGCCTGCCGTTCGAGTTCCTGGGCGTACCGGTGACCGTGTCCGGCTATCTGGAGCCTGATCTGGCCGCCGTCGTCGAGGCCCGCGGTTTCCGGGTCGAGAGCGTCGAGACGGTCGACTTCACGCCGGCCGACGGTCCGCCCGAGAGTCAGATCTTCCTGCTGGCGCGCCGCGCCGCCTCCTGAGTGCGGCGTGTCCGGGGTACCCGCTCGGCATCGGTTGTGATCTCCGTTTAGGCTGCGTGCCGATGGCGGTGCAGAGTTGGGACGGAGTTATCCGGCGGGCGACGGTCCCCGGCTGGGCGACCGGTGCTCGCATCGACCTCGCGCTGGCCGCTCAGGCGTACGACTGGTGGGCCGTTTTCGATCTGATCCGTCAGCATCCGCACTTCGTCAACTCGTCCCGCCCGGACGAGCCGTCCTGGTTCGCGCCGCTGCACCGCGCGGCCGACAGCGGCGTCGTCCCGGAGATCGCCAACCGGCTGATCGCGGCCGGCGCGTGGCGGGCCCTGCGCACGTCGACCGGGGAACGCCCGATTGACGTGGCCCGGCGGCGCGGGCACGAGCATCTGCTGGCCGCGCTCGAGCCGCGCCGGCGCCTCGACATCCCGGCCGACGTGCTGGAGACGTTGGAGAAGCAGTTCCACGAGTTGGTCCGGCAGCGGATGCGGGAGTTCGAGATCACGCATGAGCTGCGGCTGCCCGACCTCGAGGTGATGCTGGAGCTGGAGCGGCCCGAGCTGTGGTTCCCGGTGCCGGGCATGTACGGCGGCTTCCACTTCCGGCTCGAGGCGGGTGGCCGGCTGCTGGCCTCCAGCTGGTCGCGCATCGTGAGCGGCTCCGAGGAGCATCACGAGATCACCGAGTCGGGCACCCGGACGGTCGCTCGACGGCCCTGACCCCGGCGCCGCGCTCAGGGGACTCACAGACGGCTCACTGCTTCGGGACAACGAGGCGCGCCAATGTTGGGTCACCAGCCACGAGAGCGAGGCGTCGTGATGACCGACCTGATGACCCGGCCCACCTATCCCGAATCCGGCGACGGCCACGACTTCGTTTCGCCGCCACCGCCGCCGGCACCCCCGTACGCCTCGCCGGCGCAACCGAACGACCGGCGCTGGCCGCGCCGCCTGGCCGGGAGCGCCGCGATCCTCGCGCTGGTCGCCGGGGGCGGCACCGCCGGCGGCGTGTTCGCCGACCACTTCCTGATCGACCACCCGGCCGCCGGGAGCACCTCGTCGGCCGTCGCGACGACGCCGGTCAGCACCTCGGCCGGCACCACCGACCTGGCCGCGATCGTCAAGAACGTGCAGCCGAGCATCGTGACCGTGACGGTCGACGGCGACAACGAGACGTCGCTCGGCTCGGGTGTGGTCGTCCGGTCGGACGGCCTCATCCTCACCAACAATCACGTCATCGACTCGCAGGGCACGGTGAGTGTGCGGCTGTCGAGCGGCAAGACCGTGCCGGCCAAGGTCGTCGCGACCGACACCACCCACGACCTGGCGCTGGTGCAGGCGACCGGGCTGTCCGGGCTGACGCCGGTCACGTTCGCGACCAACAGCAGCGTCGCCGTCGGCGACACCGTGCTGGCCTTCGGCGCGCCCCTCGGCCTGGAGAACACGGTCACGTCGGGCATCGTGTCGGCCCTCGACCGCAGCGTCGACACCGGCACCGAGAAGCTGACCGGGCTCTTCCAGACCGACGCCGCGATCAACGAGGGCAACTCGGGCGGTGCGCTCGTCGACGCCGATGGCCACGTGATCGGCATCAACGTGGCCATCGCCACCGCCAGTCAGGAGTCCAGCGGCAGCGTCGGCGTCGGCTTCGCGATCCCGGCCGACACGGTGACCAGCGTGCTGAAGACCCTGATCACCAGTTCTGCGGTGCCTGCGTCCTCGTAGCCGCGTTCAGGCGGTTGAAGAAGTTGGTCGTCGCGATCCACAGCACGATCGCGGACAGCTGCTTCTGGTCGTAGTGCTTGGCCGCCTCGTCCCAGATCTCGTCCGGCACCGGGTCGGGCTGGTCGGCGAGCCGGGTCGCGTACTCCGCCAGGGCGAGCGCGGCGCGCTCCGGCTCGGTGAAGTACGGCGTCTCCCGCCACACCGCGATCGTGAAGAGCCGTTCGTCGGTTTCGCCGTTCTTCCGCATCGCCTTGGCGCCCGAGTCGACGCACGGCGCGCAGCCGTTGATCTGGCTGGCCCGCATGTGGACGAGTTCCAGCGTGGCCGGCTCGACCCCGGCCGAGTGGGCCGCCTTGTAGATCAGGTTGACCGCCTGGCGCAGCTCCGGAGGGGTCGCGCCGGGGTCGGTGATCCGTGCCTGTCCCATGATTCCCTCTTCCTGATTGGCGGGAGCGGTCACATCGGATCGCTCCGTTCCGTCTGATCAGTGGACGGATGGCGTCGCCCGGATGTGACGGATGTGACGACGCTCACAAATGGGCTCAAATGGGGAGATCTGCGATGAGGGACGGGCTCGCTTCGGAGTTCGAGCTAAGCCGCCCGAGGCTGCGCGCGGTGGCCTACCGGATGCTCGGGTCGGCCGCCGAAGCCGAGGACGCCGTGCAGGAGGCCTGGCTGCGGCTCGACCGCGCCGGCCGCGCCGGCATCGGCAACCTCGAGGCGTGGCTGACCACGGTCGTCGGGCGGGTGTGCCTCGACATGCTGCGGTCACGGACGTCCCGGCGCGAGGCGTCCCTCGACGTCGTAGCTCCCGCGGCGTCCGAACCCGGACCCGAGCAGCAGGCCGAACTGGCCGATTCGGTGGGGCTCGCCCTGATCGTGGTGCTGGAGACGTTGAGCCCGACCGAGCGGCTGGCGTTCGTGCTGCACGACCTGTTCGGGGTGTCGTTCGACGAGATCGCGCCGATCGTCGGGCGCAGCCCGGATGCGGCCCGTCAGCTGGCGAGCCGGGCGCGGCGGCGGGTTCGCGGGTCTTCCCAGCCGAGCGTCGGCGCCTCGCGGGAGCTGGTCGACGCCTTCCTGCGGGCCGCGCGGGGCGGCGAGGTCGAAACGCTTCTGACGCTGCTCGATCCGGATGTGCGGCTCCGGTCGGAAACGCCGGGTGCGGCCGGAGTCGAGGGGGCGCCGGAGGTGGCCCGGTTCTTCGCGGGCCGGGCACAGGCGGCCCGGCCGGCGCTTATCGACGGGGCTCTGGGGGTCGCCGTTCTCGATGCCGAGGGTCAGCCGTGGATTCTGATGCTGATAACTCCGGGCGCCGACGGGAGGATCGCCGAAATGGAGGCGATTCTCGGGCCCGAGGTGGCGGACTTCGATGTCTCGGTGCTATCCGAACCAGCGCTTTAGGGCGTCCTTGAGGCCCTTTTCGCCCGCCCACGCCACATAGCCGTCGGGGCGGATGAGCATTGCCGATGACTTGTCCGTCCGGATGACATCGACCCGGTCGAGCCAGCGCGCCGCAATGGTGGCGAGCTTGCCGGCCGGGTCGATCAGCAGGGGCCGGCCGTTGTGCATCGGCACATCGCCGGGCGCGAAACGGCCCGACAACGGATGCCGGTCGCCCACGTCGTAGCGGACCTCGGCCCCGGAGATCAGCCGGGCGATCCGGCCGCGGACCTCCGGCTCCTCCAGCAACTCGCCGAACAACGTGCGCAGCGCCGTGACGTCGGGGCCCGGCCCGATCAGAACCGACTGGGCCTTCGTCTGCATGATCACCCGCTCGGCGACCGGGCGGCGCTCCGACTCGTAGGTGTCGAGCAGCCCGGCCGGCGCGGTCCCTTTCACGGTCGCCGCGAGCTTCCATCCGAGATTGACCGCGTCCTGCAGGCCGAGGTTGAGGCCGGGGCCGCCGATCGCGGAATGCACGTGGGCCGAATCGCCGACCAGCAGAATGCGGCCGGTCCGATAGGCCGACGCCAGGCGGGTGTTGCCGCCACTCAGGCGGCGCTTCATTTTCGGGGCGTCCGGCTCGGTCACCGGCACCTCCGTGCCGAGCACGTAGTCGAGTGCCTGCCGGAACTCCTCGAACGTGTAGGGCGCGTCCGGTTCCGGAATGTCGCGCGTGCTCACCGCGATCATCCGCCGGCCGTCCGGGAACGGTGCGAAGGAGACCAGCCCACGCTCGGTGCGATGGTGCAGGAAGGCCGGGACATGACCGTATCCGGGAACGTTCAGGCCGTGCCGGTCGACCATTTTCCGCGGAATGTCCACGTCGAACACCCGGGACACGGTCGCGTCGTTGGTCAGGCCCGGAAAATCGATGCCGGCGAGCTTGCGGGTGATGCTCTTTCCGCCGTCCGCCCCGACCAGGAACTGTGTCTCGAGGATCTCGCCGCCGTTGATTTCGACCAGCACCCGGTCGTCTTTCCGCGTTACCCCGGTGACCTCGCGCCCGCGCCGGATCTCGACGCCCAGTTCGGCGGCCCGCCCGCCCAGCATCTCCTCGATGCGGCGCTGCGGGGCCAGGATGGTGTAAACCGGATTGTCGGGCAGGTCGCGCAGTGTCAGAGGGAACGCGGCGAACATGAACTCGGCCGCCGGATCGGGTGGCCTGGCGTCGCCGGTCAGGCGTTCGAGCAGGCCACGGCGGTGCAGCATTCTGATCACCTGACCGACCATGCCGTTGGCCCGCGGCTCGTCCGAGGGCGCGGTGAGCTTTTCGACGACGAGCGGCCGGACACCGCCGAGCGCCAATTCGCAGGCGAGCATGAGTCCATTCGGTCCCGCCCCGGAAATAACAACGTCAAACATTTCAAGACCCTTTCTTTTGTACGCGCGGTGGCCGCGCCCCAATAGCAATCGGGGTCGTCGAACGGCTTTGGAGGGTGTGGTGGATCGTCGCCCATTCCGAAGAATGCGCGGTGGTCCGGTCAGTTATGGCTTCGGAACCGGGAGTCCCGCGGCCACCTGAGTCAGGGCGTCGACCAGCACGTCACGCATCGACGTCTCGAGGTCGCCCGGGCCGGTGTGGCGCGCCGCGGCGTACCGCTGGCCGGCCACGTTGAAGGCCGCGGTCACCGTCGCCGCGACCAGGCCCGGATAGATGTTGTCGGCCGGGTCGATGCCGACCCGCTCGCCGACCGCCTTCGCGAGTTCCTGTTCCGCGATCGCCGCCGCCCGCAGGGTCTCGGCCTGGAGGGCCGGGGTGGCCATCATCCGTTGCAGGCCGGCGCCCCACGTCTCCCGGTCGGGCCGCGGCTGCGACGTCACCTCGGGCCCGGGGACCGTTTCGGCCACCACGGCCTCGGTGATCGCCGTCCAGAGGTCTTCGTCGGCCGGCCGGGCCCGCAGTCCGTCGGCCATCCGCAGGCTGCGGTCGAGGTGCCGGGACGCGACGGCGGCCGCCTTGCTGGAGAAGTAGTTGTTGAACGTGCGCGGCGAGACACCGGCCTCGTTGGCGATGTCTTCGACGAGCACCTTGTCGTAGCCGCGCTCCACGATCAGCCGGACCGCGGCCCACGCCAGCGCGGCGCGGGTCTCCGCTTTCTTGCGTTCCCGGAGTCCCATGCCGGAAGCCTAGCAAAACCTGCGTGCCCCGCAAAGATGCGTGCCCCGCACTTTTCTCAGCCGCACCTCAGCAAACCCGGCCTCAGGCCGGAGGTCCCGGTGGGACCAGGCGATTCTGGTACGCGAGGACGACGGCCTGGGTGCGGCCGTGCACCCCGAGCTTCATGATGATCCGGCTCACGTGGGTCCGGACCGTGGCCTGCGACAGGTACAGCCGGGCGGCGATCTCCCCGTTGTCGTAGCCGAGCGCCATGTTCCGCAGAACCTCCCGCTCGCGCGCCGTGAGCAGGTCGAGAGGGCCGGGTCGCGGCTCGCCGGCGCAGGGTGGCGTGGCGGCCACCGCGGCGATGACCCCGCCGGTGACCGCGGGATGCAGGTAGTGGCCGCCACCGGCGATCTCGCGGATCCCGGCGGCCAGGTCCCGGGCCGAGCCCTGGCTGATGACATGCTTGACGAGATATCCGGACGCGCCGGCCCGCAGCGCCTCGGCCACCGTCTCGTCCTGATGGAACGTGCTCAGCACCAGAACGCGCGGCCGGTAGGGATCGCCCGGGAACAGCTCGGCCCCGGTCAGCGTCCGGGTCGCGGCGACGCCGTCCATGACCGCCATGCGCAGGTCCATCAGCACGACGGCGGGCCGGTGCCGGCAGGTCAGGTCGATGGCCTCGCGGCCGTCGACCGCCTCGGCCACGATCTCGATGTCGGCCTCCCGGCTGAGCAGCATGGCGACGCCGGCCCGGACCAGGGCGTCGTCGTCGGCGAGCAGGACGGTGATCACCGCACCGCCGCTGCGGCCGCTTGTTTGTCGTGGCGGGCGAGCGGCAGCCGTGCCGACACCACGAACCCGTGGTCCAGCGCGGTGGACCGGAACGTACCGCCGACCGTGCTGACCCGCTCGCGGAGCCCGGTCAGGCCGTAGCCACCGCGCGGCGAGCGGCCGGCCGCCCAGGGCGAGCGGCCGGCGTGGTCCTCGACGCTGATGGTCAGGTCGGCGTCGCTCCAGGCCAGCCGGAGCGTCACCGCCGTGCCCGGCCCCGCGTGCTTGAGGGTGTTGGTCAGCGCCTCCTGCACGATCCGGTAGGCGGCCAGGCTGGTGCTGTCGTCGAGCCGGCCGGGCTCGCCGACCACCACAGTGGTCGGTGTCAGCCCGTTGTCGCGGGCCCAGTCCAGCAGCGTGCCGATGTCCGGCAGGCCGGGCTGCCGGTCGAGCCGGGGCGCGTCGTCGTCGCCGGCCGAGCGCAGCAGGCCGAGCAGGCGGTGCATCTCGTCCATCGCCTGCGCGCCGGTGCCCTCGATCGCGGTCAGGGCCCGGGCGGCGCGGCCGGGATCGGTGGGCAGCACGGCCTGGGCACCGGCCGCCTGCACGACGATGCCGCTGAGCGCGTGCGAGACGATGTCGTGCAGTTCCCGGGCGATGCGCAGCCGCTCGACGCGCAGCGCGGCCGCCGCCGCCTCGGCCCGCAGGGTGATGTTGCGGCGGCCGAGGCCCCAGGTCCCGCCCGCGAGCAGGGCGGCGACCGAGACGTAGAACAGCGCGCCGCGCCACGACTCGGCCGACAGGTCCAGCTGGCCGCACAGCACCAGCGTGGTCAGCAGCGCCCCGGGCACCGACAGCCGGGCCGGCCGGCCCGCGGCGACCGCGTAGAGCGCCACCAGCAGGCCGGCCACCGGTCTCGACTCCCACACCACGGTGACGGAGGCCGACCATCCAAGGTGGACGGCGAGGACCGCGAGCGGCCAGCGGGCCCGGGCGAAGAGGGTCGCGCAGACCGCGACCGTGATCAGCGGGACGGCGACCTCGGACCTGTTCCCCTCCTGGGTCAGGCACAGCATCAGATCGACGAGGCAGGCGATGGCCGGCACCAGCGGGCGGACCCGGTGCCGCAACGCCGATGTCATTTCAGCCGCGCCGGGCGAAGTGGCCCGCGATTACCGCCCATATCGGCTTCCCCCGCTTGTGTGACCGGCCGAACGTCATCTCAGGGTCCTCGGAGGGGTCGAGCACCGGCCATTCCTCGAACGGATATTTGTGCGGCGGCCGTCCCCGCCCGGCGCGGGCCTTGCCCGCCAGGTCGAACCAGGACACGTTCGGGGCGGTGCACCGGCTCAGGATCACGTCGCAGGACGCGGCCGCGTCGTCGTCGAAGAGGTCGCCGGGGCCGGTTGACCACGGGGCCCGGCCGGCGAGGGTCCAGTCGGCCAGATCCGCCTGCATCGCCAGATAGGCGCGGCCGTCCGGGCTCCGCGGGTGGAGCGTACGGGCGACCGGCGCGTCGAGCAGGGTGTCGACGGCCGGTTCGCGCGGTCCGGCCAGCATTCGCAGCGGCCCGGACAGGCCGGCGGCGCGCTCGGGCGGCGGCGGGACGAGGAGCGCCAGGCCCGGGTCCAGCAGGACGCCCCAGGTGATGCCGCTGTTCGGAAGGTCGTCCAGCCCGGACTCAGGATGGACCGACACGATGACCGGAAAGTCGCTCTTGTGATCATTCACGTCGACATTCTGTACCGGCCGGAACGCGGCCGCGTCGTTCCGCCGCCTTATCGGCCGTTCGGACGAGTACAGCAGCTGACGTAGCCCGGCGGCCCCGCGTTTGCGCAGGCAGGCCGATGTCCGGCCGAGTCGCCGGCCCGACGCTTGAGGAGTCCGGACAAGCGGACATTTCACGAATGGGAGAACGGCCATGCCAGTCAACGTCGGCGTCCACGAGGACGCGGCCCCGGAGGACACCCGCAAACGGTTCCCGGCCGCCCGGATCGGCCGCGAGTTCATCAAACCGCTGGACCCGGGGGAGCGGCCGGCCCGGGTGTTCGACCGCATCGTCAAGCTCGCCGAGCCGTGGCGCGACGGTGGCGTCTACGTCTCGTACAAGCCGCCGCCGCGGGAGGTCGCCGCCGGCGAGTGGAAAGGCGTCCACCGCGAGATCGGTGCCTGGCTGGCCGACAATCCGTGGGCCGGCATCATCGTGCACCACGAGCCGGAGGGCGGTAAGGACGGCCTCGACGGCGCGACCTTCGAGACCATGTTCGCCACCGCCCGCAACGAGATCAAAAAGGGTTGGGGCGGCGCGCGGGTGGCCTACTGCGCGATGGCCTACCAGTGGCGACCGGGCGGCCGGGCGGCGGTCCGCCCCGACCACTGGCGGCGGGTCGTCGCCGACGAATACCTGTGCGACGTTTACTCCGGAAAGAACGAGCACCACGGTGCCTTCCCGACCGGCCTGATCCTGCCCGAGCACCCCGGGTACACCGGCTGGTTCAACGGGATCGTCCGCCCGCGGCTGGCCGCCGGCACCCCGGTGACCTACGGCCTCGGCGAGCGCGGCCTGATGGGCGGCGACGAGCTGCGCGCGGCCACGATCCGCCGCGAGTCCGAGTGGCTGGACAAGGTTTTCGCCCGCTACGCGGCCGACCCCCGGCCGGCCAACCTCCCGCCGAGCGTCTACCTCGCCTGGTCGAGCCCGGGCACGGAGCACGAGCCCGCATGGGTCCTCACCCGCGACTCCGCCGTCGCGATGCGGGAACTGACGACCGACTTCGCCCGGCACATCCGATAACCCGGCACCTTGGAGGAGATTCAGTCATGTCACGCAGTCAGAACGGTTGGAGCGCCGGGCCGGACCACGAGATCGGCGGCCTCGACACCTCACCGGTGCCGGGCACCACCGTCACGCTTCCGCAGGGCGTCCGCCGGGGCGACGTCGCCACGGTCCTGCTCTTCGTCGCCGAACGGTTCCACCACACGGTCGAGCCGCTGCACGCACATCAATGCTGGGGGTACGCCTACCGCAAGATCCGAGGGTCGTCGAGCGTGCTCTCGAACCACGCCTCGGGCACCGCGATCGACCTGAACGCGCCCGCGCATCCGCTGGGCGCCCGGGGCACCTTCACCCGCGAGAAGATCGCCGCGATCCGCCGGATCCTGGCCTTCTGCGACGGCACCGTGCGGTGGGGTGGTGACTACCGGCATCGCAAAGACGAGATGCACTTCGAGATCGTCCGGCCGGCCGGACAGGTCGCCCTGATCGCCAGGAAGATCGAGCTCGCCCGCCACCACGCCGGCTGACGGGAGGTCCGCAGCGGCCCGGCGGGGGCAATGCGTGAGGCATCGCCCCCGTTCGGGTCATCCGGCCAGGTGTCCCCAGCGGTCCTCCAGGTCGCGCCAGGTGCCCTGGTCCTCGACCCGGCCGGCGATCAGCACGACCACCCGGTCGGCCTGGGCGAGCGCCGCCCGCTTCGACGTCGAGCCGACCACCGTGACCCCGTGCCCGCGCAGCGCCCGCCACAGGTCGAGCTCGGTGGTCACGTCGAGCGCCGAGGAGACGTCGTCGGCGATCAGCAGCTCGGTGCGCGGGGCCAGCGCCCGGGCCAGGGCCAGCCGCTGCAACTGGCCGCCGGACAACCGGGTGCCCTTGTGGCCGATCAGCAGCTGCAGGCCCCCGCCCGCCGCGGCCAGGTCGTGCTCCAGCTGGGCGGTGGAGACCGCGTCGGCCGCGTCGATCTCGTGGCCGAGCTGGATGTTGTCGGCGACCGTGCCCGACAGCACCCGGGGGAGCTGGGCCACGTAGCCGACCTGGTTGGGCCGCAGGAACACCTCCGGCTCGTCGACCGGCTCGCCGTTCCACCGCAGCTCGCCGGTGTGGTGCACGATGCCGGCCAGCGCCCGCAGCAGCGACGACTTGCCGCTGCCGACCGGGCCGACGACGAGCACCAGCTCGCCGCGCGAGACGGTCAGGTCGACGTCCTGCACGCCGACCGTGCCGTTCTCGTGCACCGCGCTGAACGAGTGCAGCTCCAGCTCGTCGAGCGGCTTGCGGGCCGCGGTCGGCGGCGCCGGGGCGGTGCCCCGCGACAGGTCGACGCCCGCGATCGACGACGAGTATTCCGAGACGCCGGACATCGCGACCGTCCGCCGGGTCCACACCCGGGCCGACGGCAGCTGGGAGACCAGCGACGCCGTCGTCCACGCGAACCACCGGGCCGACCCGAGCGTGGCCACCGCGATCAGCGTCGCCGCCGACGAGAGGTGACCGCCCAGGTAGAGCGCCCAGGCCAGGATCGGCAGCAGGCCGCTGGCGATCGACGGCGTGGAACGGGCCCACACCTGGATCGAGATCTCGTGGCGCTGGCGGTCGCTGCGCACCGCGTCGAGCCGGGCCAGGTGGTCGAGCACCGGCCCGGTCGCGCCGGCCAGCTTCACCGTGCGCGCCGCCGACAGCGACGAGACCAGCGCGGTCGCGAACGCCGCGCGGGCCAGGACCGTACGCCGGGCCGCCTTCTCCAGGCGCGGCCCGAACAGCGTCGCCGCCAGCCCGGACAGCACCATCGTGGCGACGAAGAGCAGCGCCGGCACCGGCGAGCTCGACGCCAGCGTCATCGCCAGGATCATCACCAGGCTGGTGGCGTTGTCGATCACGTTGTCGGCCAGCATGACCACCCGCTCGGTGTCGCCGCCCTGGGCGACGACCTCGGCCGGGGTGTATTTGCTGATGCGCCGCGGCCCGATCTGCCCCTGCACCAGGCGCAGGCTGATCCGCAGCATCTGCCGCACCCACCACTCCGGGAACCAGGCCCCGGTGTAGTAGAGCGTCGGGATCATCACCAGCAGCGAGCCGCCGATCAGGGCCGCCGGGACGATCGGGCTGCCGTGGCCGTCGACCACGTCGGCCCAGAACAGCGGCAGGATCGCGCCGTCGAGCCCGAACAGGACCAGCAGGATGAACAGGCCGACCGCGCCGAGGCCGTACCGCGGGTCGTTGGTCGCCAGCCGGATGATCTCGCGCATCGTGCGGGTGCGCGGTTCGGCCGGCAGCGGCGGCGGTTCGACCGGGGGCAGCGTGTTGGCCAGCGACTCGGCACCCAGCTCGATCTCGGCGGCCGTGTCCCAGTCGGCCTCCTCGACCAGCACCGCGCTGCCCCCGCCGGTCGCCGGGGCCGGCACCGGCAGGTTGCTGCTGGCCAGCAGCTCGGCGAACCGCCGCGACTCGCGCAGCGGGCCCGCCTCGAGCACCTGGCCGTCGGCGAGCACGACCACCTCGTCGCAGCGCTGCACCGAGGAGAGCCGGTGGGCCACGATCACGCCGATGCGGCCGATCAGCAGGCGGTCGGTGGCGCGCTGCACCCACGACTCGGTCATCGGGTCCATCCGGGCGGTGGCCTCGTCGAGGATCACCACCTGCGGGCGGCGGACCAGGATGCGGGCGAACGCGACCAGCTGCTCCTGCCCGGCCGAGAGCTTGTAGCCACCCTCGCCGAGCTTGGTGTCGATGCCCTCGGGCAGGCTCGCCACCCACGGCGTCAGCCCGAGCTCCTCGACCGCGGCGGCCGCCCGGGGCAGCAGCCCGGTGTCGAACAGCGCGATGTTCTCGGCCAGGGTGCCGGCCAGGATCTCGGTGCGCTGGGGCACGATCGCCGTCCACCGGCGCAGGCCCTCGACCGCGATGTCGTTGATGTCGGTGCCGCCCAGGAACACCGTGCCCCGCGGCACGTCGACCGAGCGGGTGAGCACCTTGGCCAGCGTGGACTTGCCGGAGCCGGTGCGGCCGATCAACGCGTAGGACCGGCCGCGGGCGAAGGTCAGGCTGACGTCGCGCAGGGCCGGTGGCCGGGTGCTGTCGGACTCGCCGTAGCGGAATGTCAGGTCGCGCAGCACCAGGTCGCCCTCGACCGGGTCGACGCCCTCGGTCGGCTCCTGAGGAACGTCCTGCAGGAGCTGCACCCGGCTCCAGGCGCCGAGCGCGTTCTGCAGCTCGGGGACCATGCGGGTGACGTGCTCGAGGGTGCCGCCGAAACCCAGCGCGAGCAGCCAGATCGCGGTCAGCCGGGCGCCGTCGATGTGGCCGGTGACCAGGGCCCACGCCCCGCCGACGACCAGCACGGCGATGAGCGCGCGGGTGATCGACCCGGCGCCCATGGTGACCCGCGACGAGATGCGCCAGACCCGCCGCCCGCGGCGGAGAACCTCTTGCGCCCGCTGGGCGAAGACCCGCAGGACGTATGGCCCGGCCAGGCTCGTGCGCACGTCGTCCTGACCGTGGATCGACTCCTCCATCACGGCCGCGAGGTCGGACCAGGACTCCTCCTCGGCGATCCGCAGCGGGGAGATCCGCTGGATCGGTTTGTTCAACGTCAGGTAAAGCAGGTAGCAGACGACCAGCATCGCGACGCCGGCCGGCCACCAGACCACGAACGCGGTGAGGATCGAGAACAGCGCGACCGCGATCGACTGGGCGATGCGCACGCCGCTGCCGCGCAGCTCGGAACCGACCTGGTAGACGTCGCTGTCGATGCGGTCGAGCAGCTCGCCGACCGGCGTGTTCTCCAGGGTCGGCAGGTCCTGCCCGAAGGCGACCCGGTTGAGGCCGCGGCGCACCCGGGCGGCCCAGTCGGCGGTCAGCCCGGCCGCGACCAGGCCGACGAAGACGTCGCTGAGCACCGAGGCGACCAGTGCGGCGGCCAGCACGACGAACAGCGTCACCGAACGGTCGACGAGCACCGCCCCGGCCAGCGCGAGAGCGCCCGCCGACCCGGCCGCGCCGAGAATGATCAGGACCGCCGCGAGGAGGGCTCGACGCCTCGACGTGGCCCAGAGGTCGCGAAGCAGGCGCATCAGCGGAGTCCTTTGATCGTTTCGGTGGCGGTCTTCCCATCCTGCGTGGCCGGGGGAGGACCTTCAACGGAATTACGTGGCCGCGAAATATCACGTGTGTCACCATCGCGCGGATGGAAGATCTTCCGGCCGCGGTCCGGGCCAAGGCACACGACGCCGGGCGGGCCGGCTGGCTGACCGGACTGCCCGCTCTGCTCGGCCGGTTGAGCAGGGCGTGGGGACTCACGCTGGGCGCCGCCTTCGGGGACGCGACCGAGGCGTACGTCGTGGAGGCCACCCGGCGCGACGGCACGCCGGCGGTCCTCAAGGTGCATGTGCCGGGCCGGGGCGGCGCCGCGGCGTACGAGATCCTGGCCCTGCGGGCCGCCCGGGGTGAGGGATGCGCCCGGCTGCTGGAAGCCGATGTTGATCTTGGTGCGCTGCTGCTGGAGCGGCTCGGCCCGGCGATGTCCACGCTCGGCCTGCCGCCGTCCCGCCGCCTGGAGATCCTCTGCGACCTGGCCGCCGCGGTCTGGCGACCGTCCGATTTGGATCTTCCGACCGGCCGCGACCGGGCGGCCCGGACGGCCGAGTCGATCGAGCGGCGCTGGGAGCGGCTGGGCCGTCCGTGCCGGGCCGCGACCGTGCGGCAGGCGGTGGCCGCGGCCCGCTCCCGGCAGGCCGCCCACGACCCGCGCCGGGCGGTGCTCGTGCACGGCGACGTGCACCAGTGGAACGCGCTGCGCTCGGAAAACGGCTTCAAGCTGGTCGATCCCGACGGGGCGGTCGCCGAGCCGGAGCTCGACCTCGGCGTGCTGATGCGCGAGGACCCGGTCGAGCTGCTCGCGGGCGACCCGTGGGACCGGGCCCGTTTTCTCGCCGCCCGCACCGGCACCGACCCGCGCGCGATCTGGGAATGGGGCCTGGCCGACCGGGTCGCCACCGGCCTGACCCTGACCGCGATCGGTCTGCAGCCGGTGGCCCGCGAGATGCTCGACGCCGCCGACCGGATTGCGGCCGACGGCTAACGTCGCCTGATGCGGGTCGCGGTAGCGGGTGCCGGGGTGGGCGGCCTCGGCCTGGCTCAGGGGCTGCGGCGGGCCGGGATCAAGGTGCGGGTCTTCGAGCGGTCGGCCGGCCGCCCCCAGGGCTACCGGCTGCATTTCGACGCCCGGGCCGGGCAGGCGCTCGAGAAGTGCCTGCCGCCGGCGTTGTTCGAGCTCGTTCTGGCCACGGCCGGGCAGCCCGGCCGCGCGTTCTCGGTGCTCTCCAGGCGGCTCAGGCCGCGGCACCGGGTCGAGAGCGACCCGGCCGCGTTCAGCACCTCGGTCGATCGCGGGATCCTGCGCGAGATCCTGAGCCGTGGCCTCGACGGCGCGATCAGCTACGACAGCGAGGTCACGGGCTTCGACGCCGACGCCGACGGGGTGACCGTGCGGCTGGCCGGCGGCGGCCGCTTCCGCGCCGACGTGCTGGTCGGCGCCGACGGCGTGCACTCGGCGGTCCGCCGGTCGCTGCTGCCGTCGGCGCCGGTCGAGGACACCGGATCCCGCGTCATCTATGGAAAGACCCTTCTCGACGACCCGGTCCGGGCGCACCTGCCGCCCGCGCTGAGGGACGGCTTCGTCGCGATCGTCGGCGGCCACGTCGGGCTCGCCACCGGGCTGGTCGAATTCCGGCACCCGCCGGCCGAATTCGGGCTGCGCCCGGCCGCCGACTACCTGATGTGGGGCCTGTCCGCCCGGCGCGACCGGTTCCCGCCGCTCGACGACCTCACCCCGGCCGGGCTGCACGCGGTGGCGTTGCGGACGATCCGGTTCTGGCACCGCGACGTGCGGGCACTGCTCGCCGCGGCCGCGGCCGACGAGACGTTCCTGGTGCGGGTGCGCAGCTCGGTGCGGGTTCCGGCCTGGCCGCCGAGCCGGGTCACCCTGCTCGGCGACGCGATCCACGCGATGAGCCCGGCCGGCGGCTCGGGCGCCAACATCGCCCTGATGGACGCCGCGAACCTCACCGCGGCGCTCGCCGGCGCCGGCTCCGAGGTGGTCACGGCCATCGAGGCGTACGAGCGGAGCATGCGTGACTACGGCTTCGCCGCGGTCGAGGCGTCCCGCCGGCCGTAGGGTCTGACCGGCCTGGCCCCCGCGTGACCGGCCCGCTCTACGACACCTCGATCTCGAACATCGACGTGCGGCCGTCCTCCGTGACGATGGTGACCGGGCCGAAGGTGAAGACCGGCACCGGGTCGGCGTCCGACTCGCCGCTGCCGCGATAGAAGCCGGTCGCGCCCGTGATGCGTACGGCCAGAGCGGCCATCGTGGCCGCCTTCTCGTTGTCCGCCTCGACCTTGGGCATCGTCAGCGACGGGTGGCCGTGTTCCTCGGCCCAGTCGCGCACCGTCCGCGAGTCGCGGGCCAGCTCGGGCGGCACCGAATTGTTGGCCCACGCCCACAGCCACGACTTCGAAACCGGCAGCCAGGTGCCGATGACCTGGGCCGCGGCGGTCGCCGTCCGGTCGGCGAAATACCAGACGAGCAGGCCGTTGGTCTGGTCGAGCTCCCACCGCCGGGCCGAGCCGAGACCCCAGGCCAGGTGCGCCTCGGCAAGCTGTCCGATCATGTCTTCGCCCTGAAGCAGCAGCGTGCTCAGGTCCGTGGACGCCTGTTCAGGGCGTCCCGTCCGACGAAGAAAGCGCATCTGGGGATCCTAGGGGGATGTGGGCACGTTCGAGCAGGCCGAGACGCACCAGGTCGTAATCGGGGTCGCGTTCCCAGTCGGTCCGGGGAGTGACCAGACAGGACGCACTCTGATCGAAGGACAGATAGGGGCTGCCCTTTCGATGGAGCAGGAAGAGCCCGGGACGGCGGCTCGTGTTGTAACCGCCGAGCGACTCCAGCCGGCGCGGACGCCGCCCGGGAGCGACGGCGTCGTGCCAGCGCCAGGGCGCCGACCGGCTCAGCAGGTCGACCGCGTTGGTCACCCAGCGGTCGGTCCACTCGCGGAGCTGGAAATTGTCGGGCCGGCCGGCCAGCAGCCGCCCGGCGCGCGGGTCGACGCCGATCCCGCACATCGTGAGCGCTTCCAGCGGGCGGCCGGCGAGCAGGGCATCGGTCGCGCCGGCGATCAGCGCCCGGCCGGTACCCGGGCGTACGCCCCAGAGCGCGTCCAGGTCACGGTCGCCGGCGTGCCAGTATTCGGGCATCGAGTCCCAGCGGTGCTGGGCGCGGAGGCTGGACGCCTGCACGAGGCGTACGGTCAGGCCTGCCGCGGCCCGCGGCGCCGGACCCTCCACCGCGAGCCAGATCCCTTTGCGCAGCGGGTGGGTGGGCGGCGAACATTCGTGCAGCAGGACCGTCGCGCGGCTGGCCAGGCGGCCGGTCAGGTCGCGGGGGAAACGCCAGCGGATGCCGGGCAGGAACAACTCGTCGATCAGCTTGCGGGCGGTGTTGCCCTGGTCGCGCTCCAGCCACGCCAGCAGGAGCGGGTCGAGGTCGACGTCGACCCGCAGATCCTGGGCTTCCCGGCGCGCTTTCGCGAGGCGGGCCAGCCGCCTCACCCGGGTGGCCTCGTCGGGCGGCACGACCGGGATCGACCAGTTGTCCTGCCAGCTCAGCCACTCGCGGACGATGGCGACGACGTCCTCGGGCTGCACGCCGAGGCGGCGCTCGGCGGCGGCGGCGAACGGGTGGCCGCGGGTGCGGAACGGGCGCTCGTGGAACGCGACCTCGAAACCCGCGGTCGGGTCGCTGTCGTGCGGGAACCGGGCTCGGCGCCAACCCGTTTCCTCGTCCGGCACGATGCCGGTCACGGTCACGATCGCGTACGCCCCCTCGCCCGGCAGCGTGACCCAGAGTCCCAGCTTGGGCCGCTCCCGGCGGCGGACCGGCGCACCGCGCTGCTCGTAGCGCACGCCCGCGGCGTCGAGCAGTTCGGCCACGGCGCCGAGGAACACGACGTCGATCTCGCCCGACACCCCAGACATGGCGAAGATCATCGCATCGGAGGGTCCGGTCAGCCAGACCGTTCGGACGCCGTTCGTGGCCTGTTCTCGGCAAAACGCATGCGATGCGCATATGATTCCGGGATGAGTAGCGCGGAGCGGGCAGTTCTCGACTGGCATGAATCCCTGTCGCCGGCCCTGGTCGCCGACCCGATCGTGGTCAACGGGCCCCGAGGCGCCGGCACGTTGACGCCGGCCGCGTTCGCCGAGTGGGTCTCGCGGTCGGGCATCTCGCTGCGGGTGCTCTCCCTGCACCCGGTCAGCGAGCGGGTGGTGGTGGCGTCGCAGGAGGCGCGCTGGCCGTCCAGTCCATCGTGGACTCGGGTGGCGACGGTGTTCCGCGTGTCAGGCCCGCTTGTCTCCGCGGCACTGCGCTTCCCCGACCTGCCGTCGGCTATGTCGTTCGCCGGGCTTTATGTCGCGCTGGCCGCGACGGAGCAGGCGTGAGCGCCGGGCGGACACTGTTCGAGTTCGTCCGGTTCTGGTCCCGGCGGGGCGGGTCGTCGCGCGGGCGGGACGTACTGGTGACCGAGACGGTGCACGCGCTGCGGTCGTCGGCCGAGGTGACGGTCAACGACGTCGCGGCCGAGCTGGGGCTCGACCAGTCGGGAGCGTCCCGCATGGTGACCCATGCGGTGGATTCGGGCTACCTGGCCGCGCACCCGTCGGCGCTTGACGCCCGCCGCCGCACCATCACGGTGACCCCGGCCGGCACCCAGCTGCTCGCCGACGCCCACCGCTGGCAGGACGAAGTCTTCGCCTCCCTGACCGTGGACTGGACCGACGAGGAACGCGCCGGGTTCGAGCGGGCGATGGTGCGGCTGCTCAGTCGCTCCCGCGAGCGGTGATCAGGTCAAGCCACAGCGGCCGGCTCAGCCGGCGAAGCGCGCGCTCGCCGCCATGGCCTTGTACGCGGCCAGCGAATCCGCGTTGGCGTCGATCCGCCAGTTGTACGGCGCGTCCTTGTGGGTGTCGGTGTCGAACCAGGCCACCGCGCCGATCGCGGGCCGGGCGGCGACGTACGCGCTGAACTTGCGGATGAAGTCGCCCTTGGTCACGCCCCCGAAGTCGGCCGCCGCGATCTCGGTGACGAAGACCGGCTTGCGGGCGGCGTAGGCGTTGTAGAGCGGGTCGTACATTGTCTGCGGGGACTCGTGCCCCAGGTCGTAGCCGCTCAGCCCGACCCAGTCCACGTAACTGTCGCCCGGGTAGTAGGACTGGAAGCGGTTCGACGCGACCGGCGGCCGGTTGTTCCAGTTGATGCTCCACACCCAGGCCACGTTGTGGGCGCCCTGCTGGGTGAAGAGGCGGTGCAGGTAGCGCCAGCAGTCGACGTACCCCTGGGGGTTGTTGTCGTTGTTGGGACCGCCCCACGGATACCAGTTGCCGTTCATCTCCCACGCCCAGCGGAGGAAGACCGGCTGCCTCAGGCGGGCCAGGTTGCGGGCCGCGGCCTTGATGATCGAGTCGGAGTGGCCACTGAGGATGTTCTGGTAGGGGACGCCGCGCCAGGAGATCAGCGGGATCGTGTTGGCCGGGAGATCGCTCAGGCTGCTGGGCAGGTGGTCGGTGAAGCCGTAGAACAGATGGATGATCTTCTCGCCGCGGCCCAGCTGGTGCCGGCGCAGGGCCATGGCCTGGGCGAAGGTCATGCCGGAGAGGTCGAGGTAGGCGCCGAGCATGACCCGGTCGGCCTTGAACGGGACCGGGCCACCCCAGCCCGGCTTGCCGACCGGTGCCGGCTCGGGTGAGGCCGGCGGCGTCGGCGAGAAGGACGGATCCCGCGACGGGGTGGGCACCGACAGCGGGGGCGCCGACGAGCCGAACTGGTGTATTCCGACCGCGACCCCGGAGACGGCGGCGGCCGCGGCGGCACCGAGCAGGACCCGCCGCGTCATGGTGCTCTTCCCGCGGTGGGCCGGCGTCACGTGAGATTCCACCCGGCGGTACGGGCCAGTCGGCGCGCGATCCGCCATCCCGGCTGGGCGATCCGTTTGAGCCGGGGAATCAGTCCGCTCTCGCCCGTGGCGCACAGGGCGACCAGGCCGGCGCCGGACAGATCGGGCGTCGGCTGCAGCCGCGGGATCGCGAACCGCGGTTCGACGGCCGTGTGCAGCCGGCGGCCCACCTCGGTCGCGTTGTCGTGTCCGGCCCAGGCCACCACGCCGCGTACCCGCCGCCCGTTGTATCCGTGCGGGTAGGCGAACGACCGGATCGGGTGCTGCAGATGCTGTTCGAGCCGGTCGCGGGCGACGACGATCTCCTGCCGCAGCTGCCGGCCGGGGAGCACGTCGAGCGGGTGGTGGATGAGACCGTGGTTGCCGATCTCGACCCCGGCCGCCTCGACCGCCGACAACTCGTCCCAGGTCAGCATCGTCCCGAAGTCGGGCGCCCAGCGGCCCAGCCACCCCGCGGTGCCGCCGAGATGACCGACCGCGGCATAGAGCGTGGCCCGCGCGCCGGCCTTCTCCAGCGTGGGCACGCCGGCGGTCAGGAAGTCCCGGTACCCGTCGTCGAAGGTGAGCGCGATCAGCCGCTCCTCCGAGCCGCCGTCCAGCAGATCGAGGGCCTCGCTGAGCCCGACCAGGCGGTATCCGGCGTCGTTGAGCGCGTCCAGATGCTCGGCCAGCCGGCGCGGCGGGACGGCGAGGTCGCGCATCGGGCCGGCCTGGGCCGACACCGAGTGGTACATCAGGGCCGGAAGGGTCCAGGCCGGTGTCGGCGGGACGGTCACCTGCCCAACGCTAGGCCGGGGTCCGGGCGATAAAGACGCATTCGCGGTTTTTACCCGGCAAAGCCCTCTGCCGAAAGTCGTAGTCGACTCCCGCTCCGGCAGGAGGTGCCGGACCATCCGGGACGCCAGGCTGTACGCCATGACGATCGATCGGCTGCGCCTCGCCGAGTCGGCCACCGAGACCGCCCTCGTGTTCGGGGCGGTCGTCCTCCCGGCCGCCGCCCGGATGATCGGCCCCGGGCTGCTGGCGGTCCTGGGGACGATGGCGGTGATTTTGACCTCTGGCGTCTACGCATTACACGCCGTAACCTTCGACTGCTTCCGGATCACTGGTCAGCGCGCCGAACGGATTTTTGCGTCTACGAAGGGTGAGGACTGAACCGTAGGATCGCGCGGACCGTACCCCCGGGCGACGACCTACCGCTTCACCCCCGGGGGCGCGAGATGTTCCGACTCATCCAACTGCAGACCGAGAACGGTGTACCCCGCATCGGTGTCGACCCGGACGGCTACGTGAGTGCGCGCACGGCCCTCGCCCGCTATCGCAGCGCCCCCGCCGCGTACTTCGGGGTCGGCCGCTTCGACCACGAGGGCACCCTGGCCGAGATCATCCTCGACCGGTTGTGCGGACCGCTCGGCGACTGCCCGCGGCCCGCCTCGCTGGTACACGCCCGCACCTATCAACGGCTCTGCGAGACCTGCGCGTACGGCCTGGACGTGCTGACCGTCCCGCAGCTGGCCCAGCTCCTCGGCATCGCCTGCCGCCTCGCCCCGGTGCTCGCCCGCTCGGGCCGGCACGCCGCGCTCGAGGAGGCCTCGCCGTCCGGCAACCGGATCGCCCGCGAGTTCCCGGGCCGGGTCACCGACCCGATCTGGCGGCTCGAGCTGTGCCTGGAGCTGGCGCGGACGCCGAGCGCGGTCAACGGGCTGCTCATCGGGGTGGGCGCGCTGACCCACCGCGACGTGCTCGACCTCTTCCCGGTGCTGCGCACGCTCGCCGACGAGCTTCCGGCCGACGTACGCGAGGAACTGTCCCGAGCCACAGCCCGGCCACTCTCCCCGGCCGGGGTCGCCGGGCTGCGGCTCGGGCTGTCACCGGAGCACGTACCGTAGGACGCTCCCCGTACCGGGGCAGACACCGCAGTTGCTGACGTACGCGTCGGGCCCGCGAATGGCCAGGCCGCCCGGGGCGGTCAGGCCGTGACCGACGATGGTCGTCGGCGGGCCGTGGCGCTCGACGCGCAGCTCGCCGTGCGGGCCGAAGGCCAGCCCTCGGACGACGGGTGAGCGCCGGTACGGTTCCGGAATGACTCACACGTTCGACACCCTGGTGGACCGGGCCCGGGCCCTGGTGTCCGACGGTCGCCGGGCCGTCCTGGGCATCGCCGGCGCCCCGGCGGCCGGCAAGACCACGCTGGCCGAGGAGCTGCTGGCCGCCCTCGGGCCGACCCCGCCGCCCGGCCTGGCCGCCGGTGGGTGGGTGGCGCACGTGCCGATGGACGGCTTCCACCTGGCCGACGTGGAGCTCGACCGGCTCGGCCTCCGCGACCGCAAGGGCGCGCCCGAGACCTTCGACCATCTCGGCTACGCGGCTCTTCTGCGCCGCTTCTACGAGGACCGTGACGACGTCATCTACGCGCCCGGCTTCGAGCGGGTCATCGAGCAGCCGATCGCCGGTTCCATCCCGGTCCTCCGCGCCGCCCGCCTGATCATCTCCGAGGGCAACTACCTGCTGCTCTGGGAGTCGTTGCGCCCGCTGCTGACCGAGGTCTGGTACGCGGACCTCGACTCCTCGTCGCGCCTGCGGCGCCTCATCGACCGGCACATCAGGTTCGGCAAGCCGGAGCCGGCGGCGATCGAGTGGGCGACCGGCACCGACGAGCGCAATGCCCGCCTCGTCGCCTCGTCCAGAAGCCGCGCCGACCTGGTCATCGGGGCCGACCTGCTGCACCGCATCGGCAGCGCCCCGTCCTGAGTGGCATGCTTCAGCTGTGTCAGTGGAGGTAGAGGCTCAGCCCCGTCGCCGCCGGTCGCGTGCCGCCCGGTTCGCCGTGATCGTGACGGCCGTCGTCGTCCTGCTGTTCGGCGTGCCCTGGGCCACGCTGATCTGGTCGGGAAACGCCTGGCCGAGCTGGTTCTTCGTGCTCGGCACCGTGATCTTCGCGCTCGGCGCGGCCTCGTTCCCGGTGCTGATGTTCACCGGCCACGGCCGCGGCCTCGACTGGGCGTCCCGGATCGCCGACACCACCCTCGGCGTGGTCTGGGTGCTGTTCGTCTGGTCGGTCCTCGGCCAGGTGCTCGGCCTCATCCTGCTGGCCGCCGGCTTCGGCGGCCCCGGACGGGCCCGCACGATCTCCGCGGTGGTCGCGCTGATCGCCCTGGTCCTGCTCACCTGGGGGTACGCGGAAGCGATGCGCGTGCCCCGGGTCAGGCGCATCGACGTGACCGTTCCCCGCCTGGGCCGCGGCCTGGACGGCCTGCGGCTCGTGCTCCTGACCGACACCCACTACGGCCCGATCAACCGCGAGCGCTGGTCCCGCGGCGTCACCGAGGTGGTCAACTCCCTCGACGCCGACGTGGTCGCCCACACCGGCGACATCGCGGACGGCGAGGTCGCCCAGCGCCGCGCCATGGCCGCCCCGCTCGCCGACATCCGCGCGTCGCTGGCCCGGGTCTACGTCACCGGCAACCACGAATACTTCTCGGGCGCCCAGCGCTGGGTCGAACACATGGCCTCCCTCGGCTGGGAAGCCCTGCACAACCGCCACCTGGAAGTGTCCCGCGGCGGCGACCGCCTGGTCATCGCCGGCGTCGACGACCGCACCGCGGCCGGCTCCGGCGTCCCCGGCCACCACGCCGACCACGAGGCGGCGCTCGAAGGCGCCGACCCGGCACTCCCGATCCTGCTGCTCGCCCACCAGCCCCACCAGGTCGACGGCGCGGTCGCCCACGGCGTCGACCTGCAGATCTCCGGCCACACCCACGGCGGCCAGATGTGGCCCTTCCACTACCTGGTCCGCATCGACCAGCCGGTCCTGCAGGGCCTGACCCGCCACTCCGACCGCACCCAGCTCTACACCAGCCGGGGCACCGGCTTCTGGGGGCCGCCGTTCCGCGTGTTCGCCCCCAGCGAGATCACCCTGCTGACCCTTTCCACCGCCGGGTAGTGCCCGGCCGGCCCCGGCTCCCTACCGCTCGTGCACGGCGGCGACGACCACCTCGGTCTCCGCATCGTGCGGCACCCCACCGTGGCTGCAGACGACGAAACGCGCCCGCTGCCAGGGCTGGTCGCCGAGCAGGAACGGCACCTCCTCGGCCTCCCACTCCTCCCAGAGCCGCAGCGCCTCGTCCGGGCCGCGACCCAGCTCGGCCATGTCACGCCGCAACCCACGGCGCCGGGCCTCCCCGAAGTCCGACTGCACCCACACCACGACATCGACCAGGCCGGCCAGACTCCGGCGCCCCACCCCGACCCCCTCGACGATCACGGTCTCCACGACCGGCACATCGAGGTACCCCGCACGGATGTCCCGGTCCCATCCCGGAGGCCGATAATGAACCGGTTTCCCGGCCCGCAACGGCTCCAGAACCCCGCCGATCATCAGATCGTCCCAGCCGAACCGCGAATGCCCCCAAGCCACATCGTCGGAATGCACGACAGCGGCCGGCGGCATGGCCTGCGCGAGCCGCCCGGCCAAGGCAGTCTTCCCGCTGCCCCCGCGCCCATCCACCGCGATCAGCCGGGGCCGCCCGGCCGGCGCCCCGGCCGCCGCCAGCGCCCGGGCAAACTCCTCGATGCGCTCCACCCGCCAGGGCCCAGCTGCCGGTTCCCCCGGCCCAAGTTCCATGCGCCTGCCCTACCCACCCACCACCTCGGACACACCCCGCACGCCGTCCGACTCCCGGCTCCGCCCGAGCCCCTGCGGACAACGCCCGAAAGACGAATTCCGCCGGGAGCACGAGCGCCTCAGCGGAGGCCCAGCGCCCGGCAAGCGCGGCCGAGATGAAGGCGCCGGACAGAAGACAGCCTCGTCCTCGGGGGGCACGCCCGAGCAAGGCGGGCTCCTAAGGTCCTGCCGGCGCCTCCGATCCAGCCCGCACCGCGAGGTCGGACGGCGCCACCAGGCCAGTTGGCACTATCGATCGACCTGGCAACGCCACTTCGACCAGCACCACTGGCCGGGCCGGCACCATCCGGTCGGCCAGGACTGCTGGTCAGGTCCGCGCGCCAGTTCGACCATGGCCAGTTCAGCCGGTCTGGCCAGCACCACATTTCGGCCAGCACTGCCAGGTCGGCCAGCGGTACCGATCTGGCCGGCCTACCAGACCGGCCACCACCGCCGATCGGGCCGGTGCCGCCGGGCCGGTGCCGCCGGGCCAGTCAGAGGTCAGCCGGCACCGGTAGCCGGGTTCGCAGCCTCCGGTCAGGCGACACTGCGACGTCAGCCGGCATCGCTGATCGGGTCAGCGCGACCAGGTCGGCCATCACGGCCAGGCGGTGCGGGTCGGCCTGGCAGTGCCGACTCGGCTGGCGAAACCGGCCGACTTGGAAGTGCCGGCCCGACCGGTGGTGCTGGTCGACGTGGCGGTGTCGGCCGGACCAGAGGTGTTCGCTGAAGTCGCGGTGTCGGCTGACGTGCGTCTGCCGGCCAGGCTGGCGGTGCTGGCTGACCTTGCGGAGCTGGCCTAACTGGGGGTGCCGGCCCGATTGGTCGCGCCCGATCGGTGGTGTTGGTTGACATGGCGGTGCTGACCGCATAGGTGGAGCCGGCCAGATCGACGGCGCTCGTCAAACGCGCAGTGCTGGCCCGGCCGGCGGTGCTGCCTGACCTCGCGCTGCCAGCCGAACTGGCTGGCAGGCCGATCACCGCGGCCGGGTGACCAGGCCGATCACCTCGGCTGGGTGACCATGCCGATCACCGCCGCCGGGCGACCAGGCCGACGACATGGGCTCGGGGCTGACGGTCTGGCTGACCGCCTAAAACGGATGATCCGGACTATTTACGTCTCCATCGGGGGCCGGTAGATCTGGTCGGATGGGTGGGAAGCGCGGCGGCTTGGACGTGTTCATTTCGTACGCCGGCGCCGACCGGCCGTGGGCCGAGTGGGCGGCCTGGCAGTTGCGGGCGGCCGGCTACTCGGTCGAGATGGACGTCGACTGGCGGGCCGGCGACAACGTCGTGGTGCGGATGAACGACGCCCTGGAACGCGCCCGCCTGGTCCTGATGCTGTGGTCGCCGGCCTACTTCGAGCACAACCGGTTCACCGGTGACGAGTGGGCCGCGGTGATGGCCGAGCGCCCGCACGAGCGTCCCCGCCTGGTGCCGGTGCGGCTGGCCGATGTGGAGCCGCCGCGGCTGCTCAAGCCGCTGATCTACCGCGATCTGCACGCCTTGGACGAGGAGAAGGCCAGAACCACGTTGGTCGAGGCGGTCGGCGGCCGCGACGCCCGGGGGCGTCCGGGGTTTCCGGGTACGGCCAAGGCGCCACCGAAAGCGCGGCGCCCGCGACTGCCGGGCGACCCTCCGCCGGTGTGGAACGTGCCTCCGCTCAGCCCGCACTTCACCGGTCGCGACGACGCCCTGGTGACGCTGCGGGAACGGCTCTGCGGCGGCGGCACCGCGGTGCACGGTCTGGGCGGGGTCGGCAAGACGACGCTGGCGACCGAATACGCCCATCGTTTCGCGGGGGCCTACGACCTCGTCTGGTGGATCGACGCCGACCAGCCGGCCCTGATCGGCGACCAGATCATCGCTCTCGGCGTCGAGGCGGGATGGGTCTCGGCCGGAGATCCGGCCGCGTCGGTGTTGCGACGGCTCCGCGGCGAACCCGGGTGGCTGCTGATCTTCGACAACGCGGAACGCCGGGAGGACCTCCGCCAGTGGTTCCCGCACGGGCCCGGTCACGTGCTGGTGACCTCGCGCAACCCGGGCTGGGGCCAGCTCGTGCAGCCGGTGCCGTTGCCGGAGTTCAGCCGGGCCGAATCGGTCGCGTTGCTGCGGCGCAGTCTGCCGTCGCTCGGTGACGAGCCGGCCGGTGACCTCGCGGGCCGGCTCGGCGATCTTCCGCTGGCGCTGGCCCAGGCGGGCGAGATGCTGACCGCGACCGGCATGTCGGTCGGTCAGTACCTGACGTTGCTGACCGAACGGACCGCGGTGATCCTGTCCGAGGGGGTGCCCGACGGCTATCCGGCGCCCCTGGCCGCGGTGGTGCGGACCTCGTTGCAGCGCCTGGCCGCCGAGGACGAGGCCGCCGGGCGGGTGCTGACGCTGTGCGCGTTCCTCGCTCCCGAGCCGATTCCCACCGAGCTGTTCACCGCCACCACGGAGGTGCTGACGTTCGCGCGGATCAGCCGTCGCATCGGCGCGTACGGGCTGGCCCGGCTCGGCGAGGGCACCCTGCGACTGCACCGGCTGACCCAGGCCGTCATCCGCGACAGCGTCGACCCGGCCGAGCGTCCCGGCACGCGGAAGCAGGCCGAGAGGCTGCTCGCGGCGGCCCGCCCCGACGACGGCCGCGACCCCGTCCACTGGCCCCGGTGGGCGCAACTGATGCCCCACCTGACCGCCCTCGACCCGGCCGGCCGCGGCGACCACGAGTTCCGCGAACTCGCCTGCCACGCCAGCTCCTATCTCCTCTGCCGGGGTGACACGGAAGCCGCCCGCGAGTTCTGCGCCCTCCTGCACGACAAGTGGCGCGACCGCCTGGGCCCCGGCGACGCCCAGGCCCTGTTCGCCGGCGTCAATTTGGCCACCGCGTACAGCCAGGCCGGCCGCTACGGCGACGCGCTGCTCCTGGAGCAGGACATCTACCACCGGCGCCGGGCCGCACTCGGCGACGATCACGCCGACACCCTGGTCTCGGCCGGCAACCTCGCCGGCACGCTCGGCGCCCTGGGTCGCTACGACGACGCGCTGCGCCTGGAGCAGGACACCTGTCAGCGCCGCCGCGCCGTGTTCGGCGACGATCACCCCGACACCCTGATCTCGGCCAGCAACCTCGCCGGCACGCTCGAATCCCTGGGTCGCTACGACGAGGCGCTCCGCCTGGAGGAAGACACCCTCCGGCGACGCCGCGCCTTGTTCGGCGACGGCCACCCCGACACCCTCTCCTCCGCCAACAACTTCGCCGGCACGATCGGCTCCCTGGGCCGGCACGAGGAAGCATCACAGCTGTGCCGGGACACGTACGAGCGCTGCCGCCGCGTGCTCGGCGACGACCACCCCGAAACCCTCGCCACGGCCGGCAACCTCGCCACCGCCCTGAGCCACCTGGGCCGCCACGAGGAGGCGTTGCGGCTGAGCCGGGACACCTACGACCGGCGCCGCCGCGCGCTCGGCCCGGACCATCCGGACACCCTGCACTCGGCCGACCATCTCGCCATCCGGCTCGGCCAGTCGGGCCGCCGGCTCGACGGGCTGCGGCTGAGCCAGGACACCTACGACCGGCGTTGCCGCCTGTTCGGCCAGGACCACCCCGAAACCCGCCGAACGGCCACCGGCCTGGCTCATCTGCTGCGCATCACCGGAAAGCCGGGCCAGGCCCGCGACATCACGCCGGCGTGAGCGATGGCTGGGAGAACGCGGCTCAGCCGGTCGCGGCGCTTGCGATGATGACCGTACGCATGGGGATTGTTTCGCCTGCGCGGTAGAGGGCCAGCGTCAGCCGTTCGTCGCCCGGCAGGCGCAGCGTCGACGCCCACCGGCCGTGGTCGTCGGCCGTGACCGTCGTGCGGGTGTTCTCGGACGTCGAAGTCACCTGCAGGGCGTAGGTCGAGCCCGACGACAGGCCGGTCGCGTTGACCTGGATGCTGCGGTCGCCTGATGCGTCGATCGCGCTCGGTGGCACCACGGACAGCGTGGTCACGGTGACCCGGTGGCTGTGGATGGAGGTGGCCAGCGACAGCCAGGCGGCTCCGGCCAGCATCGCGACCGCCAGCACGGCCGGCACGACCTGTTTGAGCAGGCGGCGCCGGCCATTCATCGGCTCCGGCTCGAACAGGCCCTCCCGGTCGAGGAACACCGGGAGGATCAGCGTCGCGTCGGCGGGGGTGGGGAGGCGGGACCTTCCGCCGCGTACGCCCGGAGGGCCGGAACCGGAGCTCTCGGCCGGCACCGCCGGGGTTTTGAGCACGACCGCCGCCAGCGCGGCCAGCGTGACCCCGGCGCTCAGCGCGAGCCAGGTCACCCGGTGCAGCGGGGCCCGCACCGCCCAGGCCAGCAGGCCGCCCAGGATCAGCGTGCCCAGGCTGAGCGCCGGGACCAGCATGATCCGCTCGATCGGGACCAGCCGGCCCGGCCGGCGGAACAGCAGGGTGGTCAGGGCCAGCCCGGGCAGGATCAGGGCGAGCGGCAGGCCGCCGGCCACGGTCAGGACGCGGATGCCGCTCAGGGCGAAGGCGCCGGCCACCAGGGTGGCGCCGGCCAGGAGGTACGCGGTTCGCCGCCTCACCGCCCACCCACCCGGTAGATGCGGATCTTCCCGTTGTCGTAGAGGCGGGACCACTGCGGCAGGTCGTCGAACTTGCCCAGTTGCCGCGCGGTAAGCGGCTCGGTGATGCGGCCGGCGTCGGGGTCGTTGTCGAAGTACTGCGAGTTGGCCGGCAGCTGCTCGCCCAGCCGGGTGTCGACGACCAGGTAGTTCAGGGCGAGGGTGTTGACCAGGTCCTCGTCGGTGTCCGACCACTGCTCGTCGTAGAAGAGTTTGCCGACTCCGCGCACCGGGTCCTGCCGGCCGTAGGTGGAGGCCAGCGCGATCGCGGTCAGGTCGCCGCCGGTGCGCTGGCCGGGGCCGAGCATGTCGCGTTCCCAGTCGGCGGCGTCGAGGCCGTACCGGTCGACCGAGCGTTCGAAGCCGTCGGCCAGGTAGGGCCCGGGCAGCAGCTGCCCGGCCGGGGGCCAGCCGCCGACCCGGGCGCCCGCCATCAGCACGGTGATCACGACGGCGCCGGCCAGGACCCGCCGGGTGAAGGTACGGCCCGGTTTCAGCGGCTTCTTCGACGGCAGCAGGCGGACCGCCTGGACCAGGGCGGTCGCGGCGACGACCGACATCGGCACGTAGGTGAACGTGGAGAGGCGGCCCGCGATCTCGGGACCGTTGGAGCCCAGGAAGCGGACGCCGTTGCCCGCGAAGAAGACCGCGGAACCGGTGAGGGCCGCCCACTGCCAGGGGTCGCGCTCCTTGCGGGCGTTCGTGTCGCGCGCGACGGCCAGGAACAGGCCGAGCAGGAAGAGGAGGCCGAGCGCCTGGATGCCCAGCTCCCAGAGGGGGACCTCGGCGGCGGCGCCGGCCGCCTGCTGCTGGCCGGAGAAGAACTGTTTCGCGGTGCGCGTGACCTGGTCGAGCGGGGCCTCGAGGTAGGCGATGACATCGCGCGCCACGACCAGGATCCAGACGGCGACGACGACGGTGGCGCCGAGCGGGAGGATCAGGTTCTTCCAGGGCCGGGGCCGGGTCACGACGACCTCGACCAGGCCGATCAGGAGCAGGGTCAGGACGAGCGCGCCCGCGGTGACGTGGTGGCAGACGGTGGTCAGGACCGTGCCGGCGACGGCGAGCAGGCCGAACTCCCAGCCGTTCCCGTTCTTGAACCGCTGCGACGCCCAGACGGTCAGCATCAGGAAGACCAGGGCGCCGGTCTGGTAGAGGTACATCGAGTTGAAGAACAGGTAGTGCAGCGAGGTCGCGTAGACGACGCAGGTCACGCCCGCGGTGGCCGGGGAGTGGCTCGACCGCAGGACGGCCACGTAGAGGGCGGCGACCAGGCCGAGGTGGCAGGTGCCGGCGACGATGAGCCCGGCCGCGGTCACCGGCAGACCGGTCAGCTGCGAGACGGCGGCGCCCATCTCGGCCAGCCCCGGGAAGTGGACGGCCGGGGGCAGGGCCAGGTTGGGCTGGAAGAGCCGGCCGTGCTGGTTGATGATCGTGGTCGCCAGCCAGTGCTGAAGCTCGTCCGGGAAGCGGAACTGGTCCGGGCTGTAGAACCACTTGAGCAGGTACTGGTTGAAGGCCAGCCCCATGACCAGGGTGAACGACTCGGCGACCCCGGCCAGCCGGCGGGTCAGCAGCCGGGTGACGACCGGCGTGAAGACGACGATCTGCCCGATCCAGTAGGCGGCCAGGGCCAGGCGGGTCTGTTCGCGGCCGCCGGCATAGCCGACGGCGACCAGCAGCACCCCGAAGCTGGAGAGTGCGAGGATCCAGGGCGCCTGCCCGAGGCCCGAGGGTCGCGCCACGCGGCGGCGGTCCCGGTCCGGCTCGATCTGGTCCGGCCGGGCGGCCGCGGGTGCTTCCCCGGGCGGCGCTTCGTCCGGTTCGGCGACGACGGTGTCCTCGTCGGTGTCAGCCGTTGCCGGGCCGCTTTGTGCCTCGGCGGCCAGCGCCCCGGCCTCCGCGTGCGTCGCCCCGCCGGCCGGCTTCGGCGGGGAGTCGGGCTCGACGTCGGCCTCGGGGAGGCGGACGACTTCGGGGGCGGGCTTCGGGCGTACGGGATCGGCGGCGGCACCCAGCCGCATCGTTTTCGCGCCCGGCGGGGTCCGCCGGGCCTTCTTGTCCTCGCGGTCGGCCGGGTCGGAGGCGTGCTCGTCCGCCATCGGTCGCTCGGCCTCCACCGCACCCGGTCCTCAGAAAACCTCTTCCGTAGAAGAATGCCCGGTTAGGGCCGGATTTTTCCGAGGAACGGGACGATCAGCGCCGCCGGGCGGCGCGGCGGCCCCGGAGGTACGCCCGGGGACCGGCCAGCATGCCGCGGCGGTTGGCGGCGAGCAGTTCGCGCGGGAAGTCGTCCTCGATCGTGGCCATCCGGGCCGTGTCCTTGCCGGTCAGCTCGCGCAGCGCACCCGGCACCAGCTTGAGCAGGCCCCAGAACACACCCGGCCGGGCCATCAGCAGACTCGTGTAGGCGGCGACCAGCCCGGTCCCGTAGCCGACCATCTGCTTGCGCAGGCCGGCCAGGTCACGCCGGTGGTAGTGGTGCGTGACCGCGGTCGGCTGGTAGACGATCTTGCCGCCCATCAGCAGGACCTGGGTGAACGCGAGCGTGTCCTCGGAGCCCATGGCCGGGGTGCCGGCACCGAGCGCGGTGTCGAACATGCCGATCCGCTCGATGACGCCGGGCCGGAAGGTCATGTTGGCGCCGGTGCCGAACGGCGGCAGCGGGTAGAGCGGGCTCTGCAGGTGCGCCGTCTCGGGCGAGAACACCGCCGGCCTGAAGCCGCGGCCCTTGCTGTGGCCGCCGAACTGCTCGAACCACAGCTGGGCCTGGGTCTCCAGTTCGGCCGGCACGATGACGCCGGAGATGACGTCGGCGTCCGGGTGCTCGTCGAGCGCGCGGGCCACCTCGGCCAGCCAGTGCGGGTCGGCGACCTCGTCGTCGTCGATCCAGGCCAGGATCTCGCCGGGGGCCGACCGCACCGCGGTGTTGCGGGCGAACGACAGGCCGGCGCGGGGCTCCAGCAGGTAGTCGACCGGGCCCCGGCGGGCCGCCGAGTGGACGACCTCGGAGGTGGCCGTCGTCTCGGGCGCGTTGTCGACGACCAGGATGCGGAAGTCCGGGTACTGCTGGGCGATCAGGCTGTCGAGGCAACGGGCCAGGGCGCCCGGCCGCTCCCGGGTGCAGATCACGACGGTGATGTGCGGGGCGGTCGCGAGCACGGCGCGGCGGCCGGCCAGGAAGGCCGATTCCCGGCCCCGGTCGGCCGAGCTTCCGGGCAACTCGGCCTCGATCGCGGCGGCCAGGGCCGCGGGGGTCAGGCCCTCTTCCGGTACGTCGGTGAGCAGTGCACCGAGCGGCTCCGTGAACCGCCGCACGAGCACCCAGGCCCGGCGTACGCGCCGCCCGTCCGGGCCGTGACCCGGGACAGCCGGAAGCGGGTCGGCGAGGTCGAGGTCGAGCACCACGGCCGGGAGCTCATAGGTCGGCATGGTCGTCATATCGGTCGTCATCGGGCGATCCCCAGCTTCTGCGCGCGACGGGCGTGAAGGGTCTCGACCGCTCCGCCGTAGGCGGCCGCGGCGACACCGGCGACGACGCCGCCGGCCTTGAGGGCGTGGTCGGCGCCGCGCCCGGTGAGGGCGGCGCCCAGGTTGCGGACGACCGCCCGGGGCAGCGACCACAGGTAGGCCCGCTCGGTGCCGAGCGAGTCGGCCCGCAGCGTGTCGGTCGCGGTGTCCAGGGACGCCATCTGCACCTTGCCGCGGCCCTCGGCGTAGCAGCGGCGCAGGAAGAAGCCGAAGGTGGAGCGCTTGGCCGGCACCTCGTGGCGGATCACGGCGTCCGGCACGTACATCCAGTGGCCGCCGTCGAGCGCGCTCATCCGCAGGCACAGCTCGGTGTCCTCGGGACGGTTCTGGTCGCCGAGCTTGCCGAAGCCGACCCGGAACCCGCCGACCGCGACGAAGACGTCCCGGCGCACGATCATGCTGGCCGACCAGACGTTGCGGATCGGGGCGGTGCGGGTGGGCATCCCGGCGTACGTGCCGCCGACCGCCCACAGGAACTCCTCCGGCATCCAGCGCGGGCGGTGCCGCTCCCAGTCCGGGCTGATGCCGCCGCCGGTGCCGACGACCTTCGGGTCGGAGAACGGCCGCATCAGGTGGTCGAGCCAGTGCGGGTCGGCGATCGTGTCGTCGTCCAGGAACGCGATCAGCGAGGTGTTGGCGCTGAACGCGCCGGTGTTGCGGTTGCCGGACACGCCCTGGGCGTACGCGTTCTCGAGCACCGTCAGGCCGCCCAGGTCCCGCCGAATGCGGCGGTACAGCTTCGGGTTGTGGTCGACCACGACGATGATCTCGGCCGGGGTGCGGGTCTGCGAGCGGGCCGAGGCGATGGTCCGCACGAGGGAGTCCCAGCGGTCCTCGGAGTGGGTCGGGATGACGATGGTGGCGGCGAGGCGGGGGGTCGTTTCCACGGGAGCGGCTCCTGTTTCCGGGTTTCTTCAGTCCTCGACGCGGCTGGGGACCGGCTTGACGTCGTGGCGGGCGGCGGTGAGGTCGTCGAACCGGATCGAGCGGTTGAGCTGGGCGACCTCGGGCGAGCGGGTCACCACGTAGTCGAGATCGCTGACCGGCCGGCCGTGGGAGGCGACCGGGCGGACCGGCGACGGGTTCGTGCGGCGGCGCATCCGGCCGTACTCGCTGAAGATGGTGCGCAGCACCCGGAAGCCGTCGCGGAAGGTGTTGAGGTTGCTCTCGCCGTGAATCCGCTCGTGCTCGATGCTGCCGACCTCGCCGACCCGCATGCCCTGGGCGGCCGCCCGGATGTTGATCATCGTCTCGATCTCGAAGCCGTCGCCCCAGAGCTTCCTGCCGTCGGCCGGCCGCGGCGCGTCGATCGCCGGCAGGTCGAGCATCGGGACGACGCTGCGCCAGAAGGCGTTGTAGCCGTAGCAGAGGTCGGTGAAGCGGGTCCCGAACAGGACGTTGACCACCAGGTTGAGGCCGTCGTTGCCGACCTTGCGCAGGCGGGTGATGTCGTGGCTGTGGCCGCCCTTGTCGAAGCGCGAACCCTTCACGAAGTCGGCGCCGGCGATCAGCTTCTCGACGAACAGCGGGATCTCGGCCGGGTCGGTCGAGCCGTCCGCGTCGATCATCACGATGATGTCGCCCGTGCAGGCCGCGAACCCGCAGGCCAGCGCGTTGCCCTTGCCGGTGCGCGTCTGGGTCACGACGACGACGTCGGGCCGCAGCTCGCGGGCGACCGCCACGGTGCGGTCGACCGAACCGCCGTCGACCAGGATCACCTCGGTGATGTCGGCCGGCAGCTTGGCGAAGACGTGCGGCAGGTTCCGCTCCTCGTTCAGGGCCGGAATAACGACGCTCACGGTCGGTGACGACTTGCCGTTACGGTGCGTGTTGCTGGCGGGAGTCGGGTAGGCCATGTCGGGTTACCTTCCAGGCTCGGCAAGGCGACGTCGTCGGCAGTTTCCGGGGGCAGAATCGCCGGTCGCTCGCTTCTGGTCACCAATCTAGCTGGACATTACGTAGCGTCAACCGCCGAAAAGTCGGGCGGTGGCCCTCGCCGCGTCCTCGCTGAGAGTGATGGCCTGACCTGGGTCGATGGAGATTGTTTACTCAAGGTGACGCCGGTCCCGTGGTTACCACCGGTTACGGACAGACGGGCTCATCGGTCGCCGCACGGGGGTTTCGACGCGGTGATCGCGGCTCGGTCTTCGATCGCCGTTGTCGGGCAAAAAATAAATGTCGGAAAAATCTGGGTGAGGCGGACAGCCGCACGTCGACATCACCGACCGTTAGATGGGCCGTGCCGGACCGTAGTGCCCGGCGCGGGTACTGCGGGCCGGCGCCGGGCTGGATATGGTGTCGGCGGCGGGATCCGCCGGCCCGGTCCCGTAGCTTTCGGGCCGCCTTACCGTTGGTGAGACGATGAACGCTGAGGAAGCAGTCTGTGTCTGCGGGCACCCGCACCGGGCCCACGAACACCACCGCCGGGGCACCGAGTGCGCCCAGTGCGGCCCCGACGAATGCCCACGCTTCCGCCGCGCGGCCTGGTGGCGCCGGCTGATCCCCGGCCGCTGACCTTCCCGGTCCGCCCGGGCGCCGCGTCTTTCGGCTCGGTCTACCGGCTCATGTAACGCCGGCGGATGGGCGGCGCCGGCCGGCTCAGGTGGTGGGCTGCGGCGTCACGGCCGCCGCGCCACGGGTCATGGCCGCCGCGCGGGTGCGCCGGCCGACCGAGAAGGTGTAAGCGAGCAGGATCGTCGCGATGGTGTTGGCCAGGGAGAAGCTCGGCACGCCGTAGGCGACGACCACGCGCAGCGCCGCCTCCACGAGATAGCCGACACCCCAGGCCGCGTTGATGCGGTACTGCGAGGAACGGAATTCCGGGTAACGCCACAGGCCGGACCACAGACGCGCGCCCAGCTGTCACGCATGCGCGACGAGGGTCAGCTCGCCGCGTCCCGGCACGGTCGCGAGCTGCGCTACCGGCTGACCGGCCCGTTCGCCGGGGCCGTCCGCAAGCTGAGCCGGCACGCCCCCGAGCCGGCCCCGCCGTGGACGGACGCGTTCCACGCCCTGCTCTACCAGGTGCCGGAGATCCACCGGCCCTATCGGGTACGGCGTCATGCAGCAGGGCGTACTCATCGCCACCCGCGACCGGACCCCACAACTCGCCGACGTCCTGGCCGAGGCGCCGCCCGACTGCCGCATCCAGGTCGCCACGATCGGCCTGCCCGGTCGGCCTGGAACCTCGACGCCGTCGCCGACAGCTTCCGCGGACACATCGCCATCCTGGAGACCGCCCTCGACGCCGCCGCACCGCCGCGGCCGACCGCCGCGACCCTCGCCCACATGGCGGACCTGCTCACGCGCCCTACGTCCACCTGATCCGCGACCCCGGCCTACCGGACGCGCTCCTGCCCCCGGACTGACCCCGCCCTCGCCTGGGCACCTCATGGACCAGGTGCGCGAGCAATACCTGCCGGCCGCCTCCACATACGTCCACGGCATCCTGGCGACCCCGTGAGGCCCATCGGGTGGCTGCGCCGCGACGGAAGAATTGGCGCGGGTTCTTGTCGGACGTCGATCAGCCGGTCCGGATAATCCAGGGCCCGGCGGTTGGTGACGAAGGTGCCGATATCGCCGCCGTGCGCGCCGAAACGTTCGTAACCGAGCTCGCCCATCAGCTTGGCCCATAAAGCTCAGCCGTCGTCAGCGGGCGCCGGCATCGAATTGACCGGCCACCGGACACGCTGCAGCCGCTCACGCAGATCAACGTAGCCGGCCGGCTCGGTGTCGATACGAACGTGCTGATCACGTAGAGCGCTGCCGTCCCAACGGCCCGTATCGTTCCGCCTTCGGCGGGGGACCGGAGTCGCGAAAACCTACTAAATCTGTAGGCTGGGTTCCACTTTGAGTGCGTTGTCGCACGGCTGGAGGGACCCCGATGACGCTTCCTGACTTCCTGATCGCCGGTGTGCCCAAGGCGGGGACCACGGCGCTGCACGCCGCCCTGAACGCGCATCCCCGGCTGTTTCTGCCGGCGGTCAAGGAGCCCAAGTTCTTTCTCTCCGACGGGTGGCCGCCGACCGCGGGCGGCCCGGGAGACGTGCAGACCTATCAGGAGCACGTGTGGCGCCGGGCGGACTACGAGCGGCTCTTCGAAGATGCGCCGCCCCGGACGACGAAAGGGGAGGCGACTCCGTTCTACCTGCACGATCTGGAGTCGCATGGGCGGATCAGGCGGCTGATCCCCGACGCCCGGCTGATTCTGCTGCTGCGGGACCCGGTCGACCGGGCCCACTCCAACTGGACCCACCTCTGGAACGCGGGGCTCGAACCCGAGGCCGACTTCCTCGCCGCCTGCCGGGCCGAGGAGGAGCGGGTCGAGGCCGGGTGGGCGCAGTTCTGGCACTACGTGGGGCTCGGGCAGTACGGCCGGCAGGTCGAGCACCTCTACCGGCACTTCCCGCGCGAGCAGGTCCTGCTGCTGCGCTACCGCGAGCTCAAGGAGGCGCCCGCCGCCACGCTCGACCGCGTGTGCGCGTTCCTCGGGGTCGAGACCGGGGTGCTCACGGCGATCCCGAAGGAGAACGTCAACCGGCACGTCGTCGAGGACAACCGGCTCAACCGGGTGCTGCGGGCCATGTTGCGGTCCGGCGGGCGGTTCGGGCACCGGTTCCCCGTACCGCTGCGGCTGGCGGCCCGCGGGCCGCTCCTGACGCTCCTGCATCGTCACGAAGGCACCCGGCCGGTCACCACGCCGCAGGAACGCGAGGCGCTCCTGCCGCACTTCGCTGACGACATCGCCCGCCTGCAGCGGGTCACGGGGGAGAGGTACGACGACTGGCTGTCGGTCGACCGCCATCTGCCCGCCCCGGCGCGCCAATCCCCACTGATCCGGTAGGTAACGGGGTAATCTACCGCCCAGTCCGCCGACGACGAGGAGACGCCTTGACCATCGAGACCACGACCCTGCCGATGCCCCGCTGGGAGGACGCGACCGTGGTCGTCGAGCCGCCGAGTGGGGAGCCCGGCGCCTGGTCGGGCGCGCCGAGCACGATCGTCGCCGACGGCTACGTCTATCTGGCGTACCGGCTGCGGCTGCCGATCGGCGAAGGCCGGGGGATCTCGAACGTCGTCGCCCGCTCGGCCGACGGGCTCAGCTTCACCCCGGTGGCCGAGGTGACCAAGGAACAGTTCGGGGCCGAGTCGCTGGAGCGGCCCGCGCTCGTCCGCACGCCGGAGGGACGGTGGCGGCTGTACGTGAGCGCGGCCACCCCGGGCACCAAGCACTGGCGGGTCGAGCTGCTCGAGGCCGACACCCCGGAAGGGCTGGCCACCGCGGCGCCGCGCACGGTGCTGGCCGGCGACGAGACGGCCGCGGTGAAGGATCCGGTGCTGCACCACGACGAGTACGGCTGGCACCTGTGGGCGTCGGTGCACCCGCTCGAGCGGTGGGACGACGCCGACCGGATGACCACGGAGTACGCGACGAGCCCGGACGGCGTGCACTGGACCTGGCGGGGAACGGCGCTCGCCCCGCGTCCCGGAAAGTGGGACGCGCGCGGGGTCCGGGTGTCGTCGGTGCGGGTCGACGGCGACGAGATCACGGTCGCCTACGACGGGCGGGCCACGGCGGCGGAGAACTGGGAGGAGCGTACCGGGGTGGCCCGCGGCCGCCGCACGCCCGACGGCAGCTTCGGCCCCCTGACGGCCGAGGAGCGCGAACCGGTGGGCAGCCCGCACGCCCCGAACGGCCTGCGCTACCTGAGCCTGGTCACGATGCCGGACGGCGCGCGGCGGCTCTACTACGAGGCGACCCGCGAGGACGGGGCCCACGACCTGCGCAGCGAGCCGGCGTAACTCCTGGTGAGCGTCGCTAGCGGACGGTGTCGGCGGCTGAGAGCGTGATCACGCGGTGCCGGGGCCGGGCGGCGATCGTCAACTTCGTGCTCTACCGTAAATGTCTGACCGCGGTAAACGGCGGCATCTGGGTGGCGGGGCCGGTCTCACAAGGGCAGGTCTCGCCACTTGTGTTTACGTGAACGTCACGCGGCGTAAAGCTCAGGGTTTCACCGGCCGAGGACGGCGAGCAGCCCGTCGGCGAAGGTGCGCCGCCAGTTGACGTAGTCGTGGGCGCCCGGGAATTCCGCGTAGCTCACCGCGTACCCCCGGGAAGCGAGAGTGTCGCGCATAGCGCGATTGACCTCGACCTGCGAGGGTGCCCCGCCCGGCCCGGGCAGGTGCTCGCGGCTGCCGACGTCGAGGTAGAAGCGCACGTCGCTCGCCGGCCGGCGAGCCACCTCGCGGATCAGCTCGCAGGGCTCGCCCTCGGCCGGCATCGGCCACCAGAAGCTCCCGGAATGTGAGATCGCGGCGCCGAAGAGATCCGGCGCCCGCAGGGCGACGTACGCGGCGACCAGCCCGCCCCGGCTCACCCCGGCGGCCAGGTTGCCGTGGTCGGCGCCGACCCGGAACGTGCGCCGGGCCCACGGCAGCAGCTCGCCGGCGACGAAGTCGGCGACCGGCGGGGTGGCGCTGAGCATCCGCTCGCGCTCCTCGGTGTGGCTGTTGACGAACAGGGCCGTAACCGGCGGGATTCGCCCGGCCGCGATCAGGTTGTCGAGCGTCGTGTGGAACCGCAGCACGTGCCGCGACTGGAAGCCGTCGAAGGCGACCAGCACCGGAAGGCCGTCCGGCGGCGTGCCGGCCGGAAGGTAGACGGTCAGCGGGCGCTCACCGCCGAGGGCCTCGCTGAACAGGCTGGTGTGCACCAGCCGGCCCGCGGTGACGCCGGGCTGAAGCGTGGTCCAGCGCTCGGCGGGCGCCTCCGGGCACTGAAGCACCGAGAGCCACTGGTCGTGGTCGTCCGGGTCGTCGGGGTCGCCCGGGAAGCGGAACGGCAGCCGGTTGAACTGGTCGAGATGACTCGGGCCGTGCGGGCCCGGGCCCGCCGGGAGGGTCTCGGCGCCGTCGTGGAAAAGGCAATAGACCGTACGCAGGTCGGACGGCAACACCTCCGAGCCGTACCAGAGATCGGTGCCCGGCACCCGGACCAGTGGGATGTCGAGACCCCACCAGACCCGGGTCGACGTCGCCTCGCCCCGCCACAGGAACGTGACCAGGACGTGGCCCGCGTCCCAGGGCTCGACCAGGGGGCTGCCGCGCTCGGCGACCTCCCGCCACAACTCGGCGATCGCGCCCGGTGAAGGGTCGTCGAGTAATCGGCCGATCCGGGGACTCCGGACCGCGCGGGACTCGATGTGTTGGACGGACAAGGCAGTGCACCCCCACCGAAGTCGGCCAGCGGGAGTGACCCTATCGTGACTACTACGGCATCGGTCAATGTCTCAGCGTGACGATTGCCCCTTCACTCAGGTCGCTCTCCCGAGGTAGGTGAGCGGTCCCGGATCCTTGACCTGCAGTTCGGTGAAGCCGACGCGGTCATAGAAGGCGCGCGCCTTCACGTTGACCGTCAACATGCCGAGATGCACCCTTCTCGCGCCGGCCCCGTTCGCCGCGGCGAGGAAGGCCTCCATCAGCCGGCGGCCGTGACCCTGGCGCTGGAAGCCGGGGACCAGGTTCATGTGGAGATGGGCGGGATAGTCGGCCAGCTCGGCGACCAGCATGTGCTCCGGGTGGTGGAGCAGCTGGAGCATGTCGCGGTCTTTCTCCCCCTGGGCGTCGTATTTGCCGGCCACCAACGGAACCCACTCGGTGGCGAAACGCCTGACGAACGCCGGGGTGTCCTTGGTGCCGACGATGTAGCCGACCGCCCGGCCGTGCCCGTCGTCGGCCACGAACGCCATGTCAGGTTCGAGGTGGGCGTAGGAGACGGCGAACAGGTCGCCCATCAGGTCGTCGCTGGAGTAGCGACCGCGGGCGTCCGCACCGGCGTCGGCGGTGCGGACACAGATGTCGTAAAGGGCGTCCCGGTCAACGGGACGGTAGGGGCGAATCTCGGGCACGCCCGGAACCTAACCGGTGGAAACGCTTCCACCGCAACCGCGTCAGGCGGCGAGAAACTGGGCGAAAGCCCGCGTGACCTCATCGAGGCCGACGTCTTCGGTCCGGCTCCCGTCGCCGCGCTCCAGCGTGTAGAGGCCGGGACGCGTGCACTCGACCCGCAGGTAGGAGCCGTCGGCCGCGGTGAGCAGCGCGAACGGATCGTCCACGGTCAGCTGGACCAGAATGTCGCCCACGTCATCGGGGTTCCGCACCGAATCCCCGAACACGGACGTGAACTCGAACCGCCACGGCGTGCCCCACGGCGTCCGCAGCTGGTCGGTCTGCGGGTCGAAGCAGACCAGCCCGTGCTCCTCGGCGACCCGCGCGGCCCAGACCGCGGTCTCGTCGCCGCGGCCCGCCACCATCGGAAAGTAGACCAGAGGGCCGCTGGCCTCGCTCATCAGCGGGGCGCTCGCCCAGGGGCTGTCGTGGAAGCCGGCCTCGGTGTCGATGTCGGGATAGCGGTCGAGCAGCGCGGTCACGTAGGCGGCGATGCGCGGAGTCGGGGTGACCGTCCCGCCCGCCCCGAGGTAACGCTCGTAGAGGACCTCGAACTCTTCGATCGCGGCATCGTCGTCGTCCGGGCGTGCGCCTTCCCAGACCGCCAGGTCATAAGACATGCGAGAGATCTTGGCCTACGCCTTGGTGCGGCCGCGTCCGGCCCGCACGGATTTCGGCTTCCCGGGGACGGACGCCGGCGGAGCCAAGCCCGGCCGGGCGACCCGAGGTGAGGCAAGTCCCAGGACTAGCTGGTCTGGGCGGGGTCGCGGGCGATCCAGCTGCGGATGAGCTCGGCGGCGAGCCAATGTCCGCGGGATTCGGCGTCGTGCAGGGGCGTTGTTCCGTCGGGGCCGCTTCGTTGAGGGTCTGCTCCACGGGCGACGAGGAACGCGGTCACGTCGACGTGCAGTGGGCCGCCGGTTTGCAGGTGCCCGTCGTGTTCGACGTCTATGGCGTGGCGGAGCAGGGTCCAGCCGTCGCCGTTGTCGTCCTCGACGTCGTGGCCGGCGTCAAGCAGATCCCGCAGCCGTGGCAGGTCCTCGAGCTCGACGGCTTGGTGGGCCGGCGTGATCGTCATGGCCTTCCTACTCGGTCGGGTGCTGGTCGCGATGGTGAGTGGCCGGCATTGGTGGGTGACGTAGTCGCGCAGGGTCGAGTAGGACACGCCGCTCATGCCGTGTTCGCGGATGAGTATGTCGTAGATGCTCTGAATGCTCAGCCGGCCTGCACCCGGGCGCTGATAACCCAGCCGCAGCCGTTGCAGTGATTTTGGAGGTCTCCACCAGCACCGTTTGTAGGTCAGTGCTGACACCACCCGGACCAGGAGGGCAGCCTAGTGTTGGTGGGAGTTGACACCACCTGGCGGGCGCGCAAGCGGAGCTCGTAGTGCAGGCCAAGTGGCGGGAGCATCCCAATCGGGACGCCCCCGAGCATGTCCGCGATCAGGCCGAACTGTGGGCGGGACACGCACGCACCGAACTGGAGTGGGCGAAGAGCCTGAGCAAACGACTGTCTGAGGGCGCCTACACCATGGCCGATGATCCGGGTTCGTGGCGAATGGTCCCGATCACCTCAAGATGCGCTTCTAATCAAACTTGACTAGATGTTTCCTTCTCGTATACTCGGCCAAGTAGTCAAACTTGGCTAGCCTCAACCAATCCGTTCGCAACACCGAGAGAAGGAATCGAACCCATGGGAAAGCTCGCGATCGAGACGAGAGGGTTGAGCGGAGGTGGGCGCGTGTCGGCGACGAAGCTCCTGGTGCTCGGTATCGTGCACCTCTCCGGCGGCGCGCATGGCTACCAGGTGCGGTCCGAACTGCAGAGCTGGGGTGCGGAGAGTTGGGCCAAGATCAAGCCCGGCTCGATTTATCACGCGCTGAAGAAGGCGGCGGCTGATGGCCTCCTCACCGAACACGCCGAGCCGGGCAACTCTGGGCCGGAGCGCGTTCTGTACCGCGCGACAGCTCGGGGACGTGACGAGATGGTCGAACTGGTCCGCGACGGTCTGCGGCGCACCCACGACGCGGACATGCTCAACGCGTCCATCGCCATGTTGCCCATGCTGACCAGGACAGATGCCATCGCGCAGGTTAACGAGCGGGTCGCGCGCCTGGAAGCGGAGCTCGTAGTGCAGGCCAAGTGGCGGGAGCACCCCAATCGGGACGCCCCCGAGCACGTCCGCGATCAGGCCGAACTGTGGGCGGGACACGCACGCACCGAACTGGAGTGGGCGAAGAGCCTGAGCAAACGACTGTCTGAGGGCGCCTACACCATGGCCGATGATCCGGGTTCGTGGCGAATGGTCCCCGATCACCTCAAGATGCGCGTCTAATCAATCTTGACTAGACGTTTCCTCCTCGTGCACTCTGGCCAAGTAGTCAAACTTGACTAGCTCAACCAATCCGTTCGCAACAACCGAGGGAAGGAATCGAACCCATGGGAAGGTTCGCGATCGAGACGAGAGGGTTGAAAAAGAGCTTCGGCAAGACCCACGCGGTCGCCGGCGTGGACCTGGCCGTGAGCGCCGGGGGCGTGTACGGCGTGCTCGGTCCGAACGGGGCGGGCAAAACCACCGCGATCCGCATACTGGCCACGCTCCTGCGCCCCGACGCCGGAGAGGCGCAAGTGCTCGGCTACGACGTCGTGCGTGACGCCCGGGCGGTGCGGAGCCGGGTGAGCCTCACCGGGCAGTTCGCGTCGGTCGACGAGGACCTCACCGGGGTGGAGAATCTGTTGCTGCTCGCCAGGCTGCTCGGCTACTCACGCCGCCGAGGCAGGGAGCGGGCGGCCGACCTGCTCGACGCGTTCGGCCTCGCCGATGCCGCCGACCGGCAAGTGAAGAAGTACTCCGGCGGGATGCGCCGGCGCATCGACATCGCGGCGAGCCTCGTCGTCACCCCCGAACTGATCTTCCTCGACGAGCCCACGACCGGGCTCGACCCGCGCAGCAGGAACCAGGTCTGGGAGATCGTCAGGGGCATGGTCGCCGAGGGCACCACCGTGTTGCTGACCACGCAGTACCTCGACGAGGCCGACCAGCTGGCCGACCGCATCGCGGTGATCGACCACGGGAAGGTCGTCGCCGAGGGCCCGAGCGGCCAGCTCAAGGCATCGGTCGGCGCCGGCTCGCTGCACGTACGGCTACGTGCGCCCGAGCAGCGGGCCGAGGCCGAACGGGTCCTCGCCGGCGTCCTCGAGGTGCCGGCCGAGCCGTCCGCCGACCCGGCCGCGCTGTCCGCGCGGATCTCCGACCCCGAGCGGGTCGCCCGTTCCCTCGCCGAGCTGTCCCGCAGCGGCATCGACGTCACCGAGTTCGCGCTCGGTCAGCCGAGCCTGGACGAGGTGTTCCTCACCCTGACCGGACACGCCGCCGAGGAGACACCCGAGGAGGATGCCGCATGAATGCCACGACCGCGGTGCAGGCGTCGGCGCCGGTCACTGAGGACGCGCTGCGCAGTGTGCTGTTGGCCGGCGAGCGGCCGTCTAGCCCCGGCCCGGTGCGCACCTCGTTGACATTCGGCTGGCGCGCGCTGCTGAAGATCAAACACATCCCGGAGCAGCTCGTCGACGTGACCATGTTCCCGATCATGTTCACGCTGATGTTCACCTACCTGTTCGGCGGCGCGCTCGCCGGGTCGACACAGGCGTACCTGCAATTCCTGCTGCCCGGCATCCTGGTGCAGGCGAACGTCATGATCACCATGAACACCGGTATAACGCTGAACACCGACATCCAGAAGGGGGTGTTCGACAGGTTCAGGGCGCTCCCGGTGTGGCGACCGTCGCCGCTGGTCGGCGCCCTGCTCGGCGATGTGATGCGCTACTCGATCGGGTCGGCGATCGTGATCACGCTCGGACTGGTCCTAGGGTTCCGGCCGGAGGGTGGCGCCGTCGGCGTGGTGCTCTCGGTGGTGCTGCTGCTGGTGTTCTCGTTCAGCCTGTCGTGGCTGTGGACGATGCTCAGCCTGATCCTGCGCACGCCGAACTCGGTGGCGGGGGTCAGCATGATGGTGATGTTCCCGCTGACGTTCGTGAGCAACATCTTCGTGGACCCGAAGACGATGCCCGGGTGGATGCAGGCGGTCGTCGAGGTCAACCCGATCACCCACCTGGCGACCGTGGTACGCGGCCTGATGCACGGCTCGGTGCCCGCCGGAGAAATCGGCTGGGTGCTCGTCTCGTCAGCGCTGCTCGTCGCGGTCTTCGGTCCCATCACCATGGTCCTCTACCGCAACAAGAAATAGATGCCGCTACCGCGAGCACCTGGTCGAAATCAGCTCCGACAACCCGGCCCACTCCGCCAACGCCATCACCGGTACCAGACCCGGACACGACAAGGAGAGCCGAATGAGCACCATCCCCAAGAACAACTCGGAAACCGTTGCGCACACGCCCGGGCGGCCGAGCAGCATCGGGGTCTGGATTCTGCAAGTCGTGTTGGCGGCGATAATCGCCGGCGGCGGAATCTCGAAGCTCGCCGGCGACCCGGTCATGGTGGACATGTTCGCCGACATCGGGGCTGGCCAGTGGCTCCGGTACCTGGTCGGAGCGCTGGAGGTCGCGGGAGGGGTTGGACTTCTGATCCCGGCTCTGGCGGGCCTGGCCAGTCTCGGGTTGGCGGCATTGCTGACCGGTGCTGTCATCACCGATCAGTTCGTGCTCGAGCAGAGCCCTTGGCTGCCGCTCGCCTTACTCGTCGTGGCGGCCGTGATCGCAAGGACGCGGTGGTCGCGCACCGAGGCCGTCGTCGGCACGCTGCTCAGGCGCTGAGACAAACCTCTCGAACGGAGATGTGAGATGAACGAGATGGCCTTTCGCGTGACATCAAACGATGGCACCACCATCGCCTACGACAGGGAGGGAAGCGGTCCGGCCGTCATTCTGGTGGGCGGAGCACTCGACGACGGAGCCGAGAACGCTCCCTTGGCGCCGGCTCTCGCCGAGCACTTCACGGTCTACAACTATGCCCGTCGGGGACGCGGCGCGAGCGGCTTCACCGAGCCGTACGCCGTGGAAAGGGAGATCGAGGACCTGGATGCGTTGATCGCGGAGGCGGGCGGCTCGGCACACCTGTTCGGGGCGTCCTCAGGCGGCGCGCTGGCGCTGGAAGCCGCCGCGGCCGGGTCAGCCATCGACACGATCGCCGTCTGGGAGGTGCCCTACGCGGTCGGGGACGACATACGCCCGCGATTCGAGGAGTACATCGCAGACACCCGACGCGCCTTCGACGCCGGGCGAGACGAGGAGGTTCTCGAACTGTTCATGCGCATGACCGGCGCCTCCGACGACAACATCGCGGCCAGGAAAGCGGCAGGCAAGCAGACGGCGCATTGGGCGCATTCGGTCGCCCTCGCGCCCACGCTGGTCCACGACAGCGTCCTCCTCAACCGCTACCAATTGCCGGCCGATCGACTGGCAACGGTCACCCAACCGGTCCTGGTCACCACCGGAGGCCCGATCACGGTCCCTTATATGGCAGGCCTGCCCTCGGACTTCTTCGACCGCGCAGCCGACGAGCTTGCAGACCAATTACCCCACGCTCAACGAGAGACCCTCGAGGGGCCGGATCACGTCGTCGACCCACAGACCGTCGGCCCGCTGTTGCTACGGTTCTTCAGCACCGAACACTGAGGGGCCCGCGAGGTGTTGCGGGAATACCGACTAGGCACCGCGCAAGCAGATCTTCGTCGCGCCAGGGACACGGGGCGAACAGGCGGTGTCGAGGTTGATGTCGTCGGCGGCATCACAGGCCTGATCCTGGGCGTGCTCGTCACCAACGTCTTCGTCACCACGCAAGGCCGGGCCGTCGTACTGACCTGGGCCTCAGTGGGACTCGACCTGGCCTACTCGCTGCTCATCGGCTCCGTCGTCGGTCGTACCCCGCACTCCGGGCCGACTCAGTACCGCCCACCGAAGCCCTGCGCAGCACATGACCAGGCACCTCGGTAGGGCCAGTCATTCCGGGCTGTGGTCGCATGCGGTCACCGTTCCCAGGCGGTGGCCCGGTGCCGAAAGTCGTGCCCACGGCGTGCTCACGTCAGGAGTGCCACCGATGACGCAGCCGCGTTCCCGGGTCGACCTGTACGCGGCGATCCGACGGGATGCCCGATCTGGGATGTCCAACCGCGCGCTGCAGCGCAAGCACGGCGTCGGCTTCCGAACCGTGACAGCGGCGCTGGAATCTGCATGGCCGAAGGAGAGAAAGCAACCGCCCAAACGCGGCTCACGGCTTGACGCGTACCGAGTGGTGATCGACGACTGGCTGCGCTCGGACCTCGACGCGCCGCGGAAGCAGCGACACACGGCGAAGCGGATCTTCGATCGACTGCTTGACGAACATGACGGGGCCGGGGTGGTGTCGTACTGGATGGTCCGCGAGTACGTCGCCACCCGACGCCGCGAGATTCGCGTCGAGGTCGGACGGGAACCTGCCAACGCGTTCATCCCGCAAGAGCACCTCCCGGGCCGCGAAGCCGAGGTTGACTTCGGCGACGTCGCCATCCGCCTGCGCGGCGAGCTCGTAACCTGCGCGCTGTTCAGCCTTCGGCTCTCCTACTCGGGCAAGGCCGTGCACAGGGTCAGTGCCTCGGCTGGGCAGGAAGCCTTCTTCGAGGGTCACGTCCACGCCTTCAACGTGCTCGGCGGGGTGCCGACCGGGAAGATCCGCTACGACAACCTCAAGGCCGCCGTCGCGAGCGTGATCGGGTTCTCCCGCCAGCGGGTCGAGGCCGACAGGTGGACCGCCGTCCGTTCCCACTACGGCATCGAAGCCTTCTATTGCCAGCCCGGAATCCAAGGTGCGCACGAGAAAGGCTGCGTCGAGGGGCAGATCGGCTGGTTCCGACGCAACCACCTCGTCCCCATCCCAGAAGTCGACTCCCTCGCCGAGCTCAACGCTATGGTCGACGCCTGGGACGAAGCCGACGACGCCCGGCGGATCGGGTCCCGCGCCCGCACGGTCGGGGAACACTTCGCCACCGAGCAGCCACTCCTCGCGCCCCTTCCGACCGAGCCGTTCGAGACCGGCCGCTGGTTCACCCCGCGCGTGGACCGGTACGCCCAGGTCACGGTCCGGATGAACAAGTACTCCGTGCCCGCGCGCATGGTCGGCCGTCAAGCCCGGGTGCTCCTGAACGCCAGCGACCTGGTCGTGTTCGACGGCAGGACCGAGATCGCCCGCCACGAACGGCTCATGACCAAGGGCTCGACCCGGGTCGACCTGGACCACTATCTCGAGGCCCTCCTCCGCAAACCGGGCGCGCTACCCGGTGCGAAAGCGCTGGAGCAGGCCAGGGCATCCGGGCGGTTCACGCCCGTTCACGACGCCTGGTGGGCCGCGGCCTGCAAGGCCCACGGTGACGCCGACGGCACCCGTGCCCTCATTGAGGTCCTGATGATGCACCGGCACCTTCCACACGACCACGTCGTCGCCGGACTCGCGACGGCGCTGCGTGCAGGCGCGCTCACCGCGGACGCTGTCGCGTTGGAAGCGCGCAAGTACAACGACACAGCAGATGGCGGAGCCGACGACACGACAGCGGACCACCAGTCCCTGATGAGCGGCGACAGGGCACGCGGAGAAGGCGAGATCCCTGCCGTGCGATCGCTGACCGAGCGCCGGCTCCGCGCCCACATCCCGGCCGACACTCGGCCGCTGCCGAGCCCGGAGAAGTACGACCAGCTGTTGGGCCAGCCGACGTGACACCCCGAACGAAGGAGCCGCACCGTGACCACCAAGCGCCGTGGAATGACCGAAGAAGCAGCCGACGCCGCGATCGACCAAGCGTGCCGGATGCTGCGAATGCCCACCATCCGCAACTCCTTCACCAACTACGCCGACCGGGCAGGGCGTGAGCAGATGTCTTACCGCGGGTTCCTCGCCGAACTATTGCTTGCCGAGTGCGACGATCGCGCCCGACGCCGCGCCGAACGCCGGATCAAGGCCGCCAAGTTCTCCCGCGAGAAGTCCCTGCGGGCCTTCGACTTCGACGCCAACCCCAACATCGATCCCGCCGTGATCCACACCCTCGCCAAGTGCGAATGGGTCCAGAAGGGACAGCCGCTGTGTCTGATCGGGGACTCCGGCACCGGCAAGTCCCATCTGCTGATCGCACTCGGCACCGAGGCCGCCATGGCCGGCTACCGGGTCAAGTACACCCTGGCGACCCAGCTTGCCAACGAGCTCGTCGAGGCCGCCGACGAGATGACGCTGGCGAAGACCATCGCCCGCTACGGCCGCGTCGACCTGATGTGCATCGACGAACTCGGCTACATGCAACTCGACCGCCGCGGCGCGGAACTCCTCTTCCAGGTCCTCACCGAGCGTTAGGAGAAGGCCTCGGTCGCGATCGCGTCCAATGAGTCCTTCGGCGGCTGGACCAAGACCTTCACCGACCCCCGGCTATGCGCAGCCATCGTCGACCGACTCACCTTCGGCGGCACCATCCTCGAGACCAGCACCGACTCCTACCGTCTGGCCCAAGCCACAAAACAGCGGACAACCTGACACCCGTCGGGCGCGGAAGCGGTGTCGACGCAAACCAACATCCGCGACACCGACACGTGCCCGGCGGTCTCAGAACTCGCCAATAAGCGGTGTCGGACGAAACCTCCGCAGCCATTGCAGCGACGCCAGCCCCGACCAGCCGGCCCTCCGCCCGCAGCCGCGCGACCTTCGCCAGCTCACGCTGCGGCAGCGTGGTCGTCGCCGGCTCGGCGCTACCGTCCGAGCGGAGGCCGGACAACAGCTCGACGATGGGGGATTCCCACCACAACGCGTTCTCACGGACCGCTTCCGGCAAAGTCTCCAGCATTCCCGAGGCGGGCAGCGGTGCATGATTCTCCGAGGCCAGCACGAAGACCGGATCTGCCACCAGTTCGGCCGCCCGGACCTGAGTCACGACGCCGGTGACATCCGCCAAGCCCACGGCGGTAGCCCACCCACCCGCCGATATCCCCATCCGACCGACGCACATGCCTGCGCCGACACCGCGAACCTGGCCGCATCATCCGGCTCGATCCGGTCATCAGGGCGCACGTCAACGACCACACCCGAGCCGTCGCTCAACCGTACGAAGTAGTCCGGAGCGTGCCGAACCCGACGCCGCCCGGCCGACCAGCTCAACCAGAACGGCTGCGACGCGACGGCGACAACCAGGCCCGAGTTAGCTGCGCATGCCCCGGCGCGACGAGAACGACCGGACCGGCCGGCAGTGCTCGAACGGCTGGTTCCAGCACGAGGCCAGCGACCCCTGCGACGCCGACCCGCCCTGATCGACGAACGCGACCTCGAACTCAGCCGCAGTTCGATCCAGACCGTACGAACCCGCCAAACTCCGGCACAGCAGCAGACACCCGATCGTGCCTCACCTACCCGGCAGAACCACCCGGAAGCCTTGGACGAGGCTGTGGCCGTGGCGCCGCGGGGCACCGCCGGACTTCGCCACTGCCGGCTCGGACGGCAGTCCCGCCCGGTGTCCAGGATCGGGTCTTTGACGATTCCTTTGCGGTACGAGGTTGGCATGAACGACACGCCGGTGCGGCTGACATTTTCCCACTCGAATGCGGGAAAATGGCTTATGGCGCAGCTCGAGTTCTTTCCCCGGTCGCAACTGGCATCGTGGCGGGACCGGAGCGCGTCGCGCAATTATTCACCTGAGCGTGACCGTTTCGCCGGGAGCATGAGCGGCACCGTGAATGGGGTCTGCGGCAACGTCATGGCCGCCGAGCGATGAACCTGCGTCTGTACGGCGACGCCGCCGCACCGACTGACCGCGCCAGCAGTCGCCTGCCATCCGAGCCGGCGCCCCCGATGGCCGGACCGGCCGACGTCGAGCGGCCTCCGGCTCAGGCTCCGAGCGGAAACGTCGTCTCTGGTCGCAGACTCGCCTGCGGCCCCGGCCGAGAGGACAGCGAGGCCGACCCGGCCGAACAGACCACCAGCGTGCCCGCCGACCAGAACCTGTCTGCCAACCAGGCCATACATGCTGGCCGAGCTGTCTCTGCTGGCCGAGCTGTCTCTGCGGGCCGAGCTGTCTCTGCGGGCCGAGCTGTCTCTGCGGGCCGAGCTGTCTCTGCGGGCCGAGCTGTCTCTGCGGGCCAAGTGGCCTCCGCGGGCCAAGCCGCCTCCGCCGGCCGGGACAAACCGGCCGACCGGTCCGTGTCTGCCGGCCGGGACAAACCGGCCGACCGGTCCGCGTCTGCTGGTCCGGACGAACCTGCTGGTCAAGCTGCATCCGCTGGCCAAGCCGGCCCGGCTGATCGGATCAGACGCTGCGAGCGGGCGGATGGCGCAGTGCCCGACCGAGCCGGTCAGGCCGACACGGCCGGCCGCCCGGGGCGGGCGGGCTGCGCAGCGCCTCGGTCAGATGGCTCCGCCGATCCGGCCGTCCCCGCCGATCGGGCCGCGCCCCACCGGACAGGTCAGGCAGGTCCTCCGGCCGGCCATGTCGACTCGGCCGAGTGATCCCGCCGGCGCCGACCGGCGGCCGGGCGCCACCCGACGCTTCGAGAGCACCGCGCGCTTCGGAAACGATCGGGATCACTCGCGGCGGGATCAGGCGGCGGACCCGATCGCAATGATTGTCGAATGTTCGGCGCTGCGTCTCGGAAAGCGTCGCGATAATGGGTTTGCGTCTGGTCGGAATACTTATATTCGCTATCAAGGGTTCCTGTTGGCCGGCGGTTCATCGACCTCGGACTCGCCGTCGCCTTGTGCGTCGACCCGAAATTGCAGGTCGTTGAGCGAATGGATTCGCGTTGCTGCGGGACGGGAACCTGAGCTTTCGGTCCTAGCCGGAGCGGTGGCGGCCGAGGCGGTCGGTTCGGCGGTCCGGGTCCGGGTCGGGGGTGGGGTGGCGGGCGCCGGGGACGGCGGCCGAGGTCGGGGCTTCGGCGGCGCGCTGGGTCCACGGGGGTGGGGTCGTCGGGCGGGTGCCCACGCTGAAGTCGTGCATCGGCACGTAGACGCGGGCGTCGACCGCCTCGGCCAGCAGCAGGGCCGCTACCAGGGCGGTCGGGCGTTCGGCCGGGTCGCGGTTGAGGCAGCGGGAGCACAGGTCGAGGACCTCGGGTGGCAGGCCGCCGATGTCGGGCAGGGGCTCGGGGTCGTCGTAGCGTTGCCGCCTCACCAGCTCGGTCGGGTTGGCCGCCGTCCACGGGAGGCGGCCGGACAGGCAGTGGTAGAGCAGGGTGCCGAGGGCGAACATGTCGGCCGCCGGGGTGGCCGGGTCGCCGTCGAAGCGTTCCGGGGCCACGTAGGCCGGGGTGCCCATGACCGGGCCGTCGGGGTCCGGGTCGGGTTCGCCGACCGAGGCGGCGATGCCGAAATCGAGGACTTTGGCGCCGCTCGGGGTGAGCATCACGTTGGCCGGCTTGATGTCGCGGTGGACCAGTTGCTCGGCGTGGGCCGCCGCCAGCGCGGCGGCGACTTCCGCACATATCCGTACGCCGATGTGCCAGTCCAGTGGGCCGGCGGCCATGTGCTCGCCGAGTGTGTGGCCCTCGACCAGTTCCATCACGATGTACGGCACCTCGGCGCCGTCGGTTGTGGAGGTGCCGAAGTCGTGGACGCCGGCGACGTTGGGATGGGCCAGGCGGCGGCGGAACGGGCTTCCGTGCGTACGGAATCGACGCCGGAGGGGCCGCCCGGGGTGACCGCCGCGGCGGGCCCCAGAATTTTGACCGCGACGGCCCGGTCGAGGACTTCGTCGTGGCCGGACCAGACCTCGGACATGCCGCCGACGCCGATCCGCCGCACGAGCTGGTAGCGCCCGCCGAGCGTTCGCATATCCGACCTCCCAGCGTGTTCCGGCGCAGATGGTCGGTACCCGGCGGGAACATCGGCAAACCACGAGTCACCTGTATGGCGGTACTGTATCGCGATACAGCCGGGAGGACTGATGACGAGATACGGCCCGATGTACGGCCCCGACTACACGTTTCTCGGGGTGCCGGCCTGTGACTGGCAGGAGCCCTCGTCGTACGCCGGCGCGGAGGTGGTCATCGTCGGGGCGCCGTTCGACGGCGGCACGTCGCACCGGCCGGGGGCCCGCTTCGGCCCGCAGGTCATCCGGGGCACCGACTACCTGCCGCACGACGGGTCGCGGCCGCACCTGGCCATGCGGGTCGACGCCCTGACCGGGGTCGTCGACGCCGGCGACCTCGAGGTCTATTCGGGGGAGATCGAGCGCAGCTGCCGCACCATCGAGGACGCCGTCGCCTTCATCGCGACGAACGGGGCGATTCCGCTGGTGCTCGGCGGCGACCACACGGTGACCTGGCCGGACGTCACCGGGGTGTCGCGGCACCACGGCGCCGGGCGGATCAGCGTGATCCACTTCGACGCGCACGCCGACACCGGGGACATCGAGTTCGGGTCGCTCTACGGCCACGGGCAGCCGATGCGCCGGCTCATCGAGTCGGGTGCGGTCCGGGGCGACCGGTTCCTGCAGATCGGGCTGCGCGGCTACTGGCCGGGGCCGGACGTGCTCGACTGGATGGCCGGCCAGGGCATGAACTCGTTCCACATGAGTGAGATCGTCGAGCGCGGGCTGGACGCGGTGCTCGACCAGGCGTTCGCGATCGCCCTCGACGACTGCGACGGTGTCTTCCTCTCGGTCGACATCGACGTCTGCGACCCGGGGCACGCGCCCGGCACCGGCACGCCCGAGCCGGGCGGGCTGACCGCGCGGCAGCTGCTCGACAGCGTTTCCCGCATCTGCCACGAGCTGCCGGTGGTCGGCATGGACATCGTCGAGGTGTCGCCGCCGTTCGACCACGCCGAGATCACCGCGATGCTCGGCAACCGGGTGGTGCTGGAGGCGTTGTCGGGGATGGCCCGGCGGCGGCTGGACGGGGACGGGCCGCGGTGGAAGCGGTCGACGCCGCTGCCGGAGGGCCGGGGAAAGTAGCGTCAGCCGGCCGGGGCTTTCCCGAGGAGCCTCGACAGGGCGTCGGTCAGCAGGTCGCCCGGGATCTGCGGGTCGCCGAGCGCGACCGGCAGCGCCAGGCCGTCGATCAGGGCGAGGAGCTGCCGGGCCGTGTCGAGCGACGAGCGGGACAGGTCGAACCGGCCGGCCCGCCGCCCCGCCTCGATCTCGGCGGCGATCAGCTTGTGCCAGCGGGCGTAGTCGCCGAGCACGTCGGCCCGGACCTCGGGATCGCGCAGGGCCCACCGCCACGACTCGACCCACACCCGCCAGCCGGTGTCGCCGCTGAGATGGGCGGCGATCGTGACCAGCCGCTCCCACGGGTCGCTCCGGTCGGCCAGGCGGGCCTCGATCGCGTCGAAGTCGGCCTGGGCGGCGTGCCGGAACACCGCGATCAGCATGTCCTCGCGGCTGCCGAAATAGTATTGGAGCGTCGAGACGCCGACCCCGGTGGCCGCGGTGACATCGGCGAACCGGGTCGCCTCGGCTCCCCGGGCGGCCACCACCGCCCCGGCGGCGGCGAGCACGTCGGCGCGCTTACGCGCCGCCCGCCGCCTCGCTTCGCTCACGGCAAATGTCTATCACGCGACCAACGCCTCACCGCGATACAGCAGCGACCGTACGCGGGCGAGCAGCTCGGGCGGGCTGAACGGCTTGACCAGGTAGTCGTCGGCCCCGACGGTACGGCCGAGGTCGATGTCGACCTGCCGGTCGCGACCGCTGAGCATCAGCACCGGGATCTGCGCCGTCAGGGCCGACGAGTGCAGCTCGTAGCAGACGCTCAGCCCGTCCAGCACCGGCATGACGACGTCGAGGATCACCATGTCGGGCTGCACGGTGTGCACCAGGTCGAGGGCGGTGCTGCCGTCGCCCGTGGTGATCGCGCGGAAGCCGGCGGTCTCCAGCTTGAACGCGATCAGATCGCGGATGCTCTCGTCGTCCTCCGCGACCACGATGGTGGGCTCGGTGAGGCCGGCGGTCCAGTCGGCGATGGCGGCGTACGGCAGGGTGTGCAGTGCTGCGGCCACGAGGGTTCTCCAGACGTCAAGGGTTGACGGAGCAGAGCATCGGCCGCCGTCGCGCCCGGTCGAGGGCATCCCGGGTTGCACAACGGGTGCGAAACTGAACCGCGTGACCTCCCCGCAGCGCCCGGACCGGCCCGGGCTGACCGATGTCGCCCGGCGGGCCGGTGTCTCGGTGGCGACCGCGTCCCGGGCGTTGTCGGGGGCCGGGCCGGTTTCGGCGGCGGCGCGGCGCGAGGTGCTCGCCGCGGCCGGAGAGCTCGGCTATCGCCCGCACCCGGTCGCCCGCAGCCTGGCCCGGGGCGGCGGCACGCGCATCGTGCTGGCGTTCCGGGACGCGCGGGCGTCGATCCTCGAGGACCCGTTCGTGGCCCGGGCGACGGCCGCCGTGGCCACGGTCGCCGACACGTGCGGGCTCGGCGTGAGCCTGCGCCGCCTGCCGCTCGACGGCCGGGCCGCGCTCGACGAGCTGGCGGCCGACCGTGGGGTGGCCGCGGTCGTGCTGGCCGGCCACGACCGTTCGGCCCTGCCGGCGGCGTTGCACGGGCGCGTCGCGACGATCGGTGCCGCCGTTCCCGGGGTCGCCCGCGCCGACGTCGACAGCGCGGCCGGTGTCGGTGCCCTGGCCGGCCATCTGTACGCGACCGGGCGGCGCCGGATCGCGCTGGTCCGCGGCCCGCGGTGGCTGGCCGCGGCGCGGGCGCCGCTCGACGCGTACGTCTCGGTGATGCGGGCCGCCGGCCTGCCGGCCCGCATCGTGCCCGGCGACTTCACCGCCCGGCGGGGCCGCGCCGCGGCCTCGGAGATCCTGCGCCGCTGGCCGGACACCGACGCGATCGTCGCGGTGACCGACGCGACCGCCCTTGGCGTACTTCAGTTCCTGGCCGCCCGGGGCGTGCGGGTTCCGGCCGACATCGCCCTGACCGGCTTCGACGACATCCCGCTGGCCGCCGCCGTCTGTCCGGCCCTGTCGACCGCCACCCACCCGGTCGAGGAGGTCGCCGCCGCGGCCGCCCGGGCCGCGTTGTCCGGCCGGGCCGACGACTCGGTCTTCCCCAGCCGGCCGGTGCTCCGGGAATCGGCCTAGTCGTCGAGGGCCTGGTAGACCGTCGTCCAGAAGTCGTGCATGACGTGCATCGGGTCGGGGACCGAGGCGCCGACCTGGGTCAGCAGGATGCCGACCAGGTCGTTCGACGGGTCGGCGTACGTCGAGGTGCCGCTGCCGCCGTCCCAGCCGAACTGGCCGATCGGGGCGTAGTCGCCGCGGTACGTGCGGACCGCCATCCCGAAACCCCACCCGCCGTGCTGGCCCTGGCCGTGCGAGAGGTGGACGTTGTCGCGGGCCATCGCGTCGCGGGCCGCCTGCTGCTCGGGGGCGAGGCGGTTGGTGGTCATCAGTTCGACCGCCGGGCGGGACAGGATCCGCTCGCCGCCGTGCCGCCCGTGGTGGAGCAGCATGCGGAAATAGGCGTGGTAGTCGTCGGCGGTCGAGACCAGCCCGCCGCCCCCGCCGGGGAACGCCGGGGGCGCACTCCACCGGCCGCCGGCCGCCTCGTCCCAGACGTGGAACTCGCCGCTCGACGGGTCGGGGGCGTAGAGGGCCGGCAGCCGGGCGATCTGGTCGTCGGGCACGTGGAAGCCGGTGTCCGTCATGCCCAGCGGGCCGAAGACGCGCTCGTGCAGCAACGACGGGAACGACTGGCCGCTGACCCGGGCGACCAGCACGCCGAGCAGGTCGCTGGCCAGCTGGTATTGCCAGCGCTGCCCGGGCTGGTGCATCAGCGGCAGCTCGCCGAGCCGGCGCATCCACTCGTCCGGTGCCGGCATCGGCTCGGGCAGGTTGGGGGTGAGCCCGCGCTCGAAGACCGCGTTCATGATCGGGGTGCCGAGCGACGTCATGTCCATGCCGACCCCGAAGGTCGAGCTCAGCACGTCCCGTACGGTGATCGGGCGGCGGGCCGGGACGGTGTCGTCGAGCGGGGCGTCGATTCGGGTGAGAACCCGCCGGTCGGCGAGCTCGGGCAGCCACGGGTCGACCGGGTCGTCCAGCCGCAGCCGGCACTCGTCGAGCAGCACCATCGCCGCGGCGACGGACACCGGCTTGGACGTCGAGGCCATCCGGAAGATCGTGTCCCGGCGCATCGGGGGCCCGCCGTCGTGGCGCATGGTTCCGATCGTCTCGACATGTGTCTCCTCGCCCCGGCCGATCAGTGCGACCAGCCCTGGGATCCGCCCGGTTTCGACATGCCGGTTCAGCACGTCATGGATCTTGCGCAACCCGGCCGCGGAGAAACCACCCATGATTCCATCCCCGTTCTCGACGTTCGGCAATTCCTGAACGGCCCTGACCGTACGTTGCCTTTATATTTCCGTCAACATGTCTTGGGAGAGAAATCCATTCTGTGGCAGCGGATTCGCCCGTTTCGTTGCAATGGCAATGGCGCTGAATGCAATACTCGATTGCAATGGGCTGCGCCCGAACGCACACTGTGGACCGGACAACCGAGAGGCGGACCGATGCCCGGAGGCAGGCTCACCGACGACGACCGCCGGCAGATCGCCGAGGGGCTGACCGGAAAGCTCGGCTACACCGAGATCGGGCGCCGGCTGGGCCGTCCCGCCTCGACGGTCATGCGAGAGGTCACCCGCAACGGCGGACCGGACGGCTACCGGGCCGAGCACGCGCACGAGGCCACCCGCCAACGCGCACGCCGCCCCAGGCCGGCCCAGTCGCCGGCGCCACCGGTTCCCGACGACGTCCAGGAGTTCACGGAGTCGTTCGTCGCGCTCCTCGAACAGCAGGGGCTCTCCCGGATGGCGTCACGGGTGCTGGCCGCCCTCTACACCGCCGAGGCCGGCCGCCTCACCGCCGCCGAACTGGTCCGGCAGCTGCACGTCAGCCCGGCGTCCGTCTCCCAGGCCGTCGCGTTCCTCGACCAGCAGGGCCTGCTCATCCGGACGCGGGTCCCCGGCGGGCGCCGCGAGCGATACGAGATCGACGACCAGATGTGGCTGCGCACCACGCTCGCCGCGATGCGAATGAACGAGGCCCTGGTCGACATCTCCCGGCGCGGGGCGGCGCTCTTCGGTGCCGCCACCCCGGCCGGTGCCCGCTTCGACTCCTCGGCCGGCTTCCTGCACACCGTGAATCGCTGCCTCCAGCAGGGCATCGAGGAATGGCAGCGCACCGGAGCCTAAGGGCCTGAGGGGGCCAGTCCGGCGAAGACGATCGCGAGCACGCGGTCGCGCACGCCGGCGTCGAGGTGGGCACGGGAGGTCGCGATCAGCAGGGCGTAGACCTCGGGCAGCTCCACCTCGGAGCGGACCGTGCCCGCCCGCTGGGCCCGGTCGAGCAGCTCGCCGACCGCCTGCCGCAGCCGGAGCGAGGCCTGGGCGGCGGTGCCGCCGAGGTCGCCGCCGGCGTCCGCGAACGCGTCGCCGATGGCGATTTTCGTCGCCGCGTCGGCGACCAGGTGGCGGAAGAAGTCGTGGAACTCCGCGCCCCGGGCCTCGGCGTGGAGGCGGTCGAAGCGCCGGGTCAGCACGGCTTCGAGCAGTGCCGCCTTGGTCGGGAAATGCCGGAAGACGGTGGCGATGCCGACGCCGGCCCGGCGGGCGACCTCCTCGGTCGAGGCGGCCGGGCCGCCGCTCCCGAAGACCTCCTCGGCGACCGACAGGATGCGGTCGCGGTTGGCCTGGCCGTCGGTTCGCATATCCGGAGTCTAGACTTCGGATATGGCTGAGAGTCCACGAGAGGTCTTCCTCGCGCTTGTCGAAGGTGTCTGCGCCGGGCGCTGGGAAGAACTGCCCGATCTGTACGCGGAGAAGACCGACGTCACGCACCCGTTCCACCCGGCTCGGCCGCCCGCGCTGCGCAGCCGGGACGAGCTGCGGGAGCATTTCGCGCCGACCGGGGAGGGTCCGCGGCTGGAACGCCGGCCGGCCAACATCCGGATCCATGAGACGGCCGATCCCGAGGTGATCGTCGCCGAGTTCGAATACCGGGGGACCAACCTGGAGACCGGGGAGGCGTTCACGCAGCCGGGCATCTTCGTGCTGCGGGTCCGCGACGGTCAGATCGTCGAGTCGCGCGACTACTTCGACCACCTGACCGCGGCGCGGATCCGCGGCATCGACATCGAGACCGCCTGAGAACGGCGGCGCGAGACGGCGGTCAGCCGCTGCGCGGGACGACGATGAGGGGGCGGCGGGCCCGGCGGGAGAGCCGGGCCGAGACGCCACCCAGGACGACGCGCCGGGCCGGGCCGTAGCCGCGGGAGCCGCAGAACAGCACGTCGACGTCGTCCAGGTCGGCCAGCGTGTCGACCGCGTCGCCGGAGCGGAGCTCCCACTCCGCGGTCACCCCGGGCACGTCGGCCGCCGCGCGCGCCAGCGACTGCTCGTACGTCTCCCGCGCGGTGTCGAGGAAGGCCCGCTCGGTGTCGTCGCCGAGCAGGAACGGCAGGGCGGCGTCGCCCGCGGCCACGACCGTGGTCAGCCGCAGGTGGGCGCCGCTGTGCCGGGCCAGCTCGGCCGCGGCCGTGAGCGCGGTCCGCCCGTCCGGGGTGTCGACATAGGCGACGCCGATCCGGTTGAGCGAGCCCAGCGGGCCTTTCAGTCCGCTGGGTGCGACCGCGACCGGGCACACGCTGCCGGCCATCAGCCGCTCGGCCGTGCTGCCGGCGAAGAGGCGCTCGCGCGGCGCGTCACGGCCCGAGCCGACCGCTATATAGGCCGCGGCGACCTGCTCGGCCAGATCGGAGAGGCCGTGCGCGGCCGAGCTCGAGGCGACCGTACGGTAGTCGATCGCGCAGGCCACCCCGGCCAGTGCCTCCTTGGTCTCGTCGAGCACCCGGGTCGCGGCCCGGTGCCGGTCGGCGACCCATTCGGCGTCGACCCGGCCCGAGCCGAGGGCGGCCGGTGCCGGGTGCACCGCGGCCACGATCAGCGAGGTGCCCAGGGAGGTGGCCAGCCAGCAGCCGAGGACGGCGGCGTCGGGGGCGGTCAGCCCGCCGTCGACGCCGACCACCACCGGCCCGGTCATGGCGTGTCCCCGCTCGGCGCGTCCGGCGACCCGGAGCGCGGCCCGTCGGAAGCGGGGTGCGGCGCGTCGGACGTCGCCGAGGGTGCCGCCCACCCCGGCGTCCCGGCCGGCTCCGTGCGCAGCCGCGAGTTCCGATACCCGTAGGCGGCGTAAATCAGCAGGCCGACCGCCAGCCAGACCACGAACCGCACCCAGGTCTCCCAGGGCAGGTCGCTCATCAGGTAGACGGCGAACGCCACCCCGATGATCGGCAGCACCGGCGACCACGGCACGCGATAGGGCCGCGGCATCTCCGGCCGGGTCCGCCGCAGCACGATCACACCGATGTTGACCAGTACGAACGCGAACAGCGTGCCGATGTTGACGAGTTCGACGATCGTGCCGAGCGGGACCAGCGCGGCCAGGATCGCGATCAGCACCCCCAGGCCGAGGGTTAGGCGGGCCGGGGTGCCGTACCGGGGGTTGACCTTGGCCAGTTGCTTGGGCAGCAGGCCGTCCCGGCACATGGCGAAGAAGATGCGGGTCTGGCCGTAGAAGATGACCAGGACCACGCTGGTGATCGCGACGACCGCGCCGAGGGCCAGGATGCCGGCCGCCCAGTCCACGCCGGCGCCCTTGTCGAGCGCGGTCGCGAGCGGCGCGTCGCTGCCCTTCATCTGGTCGGGGGTGGCGATGCCGAGCGCGCCGACCGCGGTCAGCACGTAGAACACGGTGCAGATCAGCAGCGAGCCGATGATCGCCCAGGGCAGGTCCTTGGCCGGGTTGCGGGCCTCCTCGCTGCCGGTCGATACGGCGTCGAATCCGATATAGGCGAAGAAGATGACCGCGGCCGCGGATGTCACCCCGTGGAAGCCGGCCGGCGCGAACGGCGTCATGTGCGCGGTGGTGAAGTGGGCGAACGCCACGATGAGGAAGAAGATCAGGACGATCAGCTTGATCCCGACCATGATCAGGTTGACCCGCGCGCTCTCGGTGACGCCCCGGACCAGCAGGAACGCGATCGCCAGCACGACGATGACGGCCGGCAGGTTGAAGACGCCCCCCTCGGACGGCGACTTGGCGATGGCGTCCGGCAACTTGTAGTGGAACGCCGCGTCGAGGAACGCGTTCAGGTTGCCGCCCCAGCCGACCGCGATGCCGGCCACCGAGACGCCGTACTCCAGGATCAGGTCCCACCCGATGATCCACGCGACCAGCTCGCCCAGCGTGGCGTAGCTGTAGGTGTACGCGCTGCCGGAGACCGGGATGGACGAGGCCAGTTCGGCGTAGGACAGTGCCGAGAACGCGCACGCCACCGCGGCGAGCACGAACGAGAGGATGACGCCGGGGCCGGCGATGCCCGACCCCTTGCCGATCACCACGAAGATGCCGGTGCCGATGATGGCGCCGACCCCCATCGCGGTGAGCTGGGTGGCGCCGACCGCCTTCTTGAGACCGTGCCCCTCTTCGGCGGTCTCGGTGATCAGAGACCGGACGTCCCGGATCGCGAAGATCCCGGGACGCCCGGACGATGTCGTGGCCATGAACCAGCCCGCCTCTCCGGTGAAACGGTGAACGGTGAACATCGGCTACCGCTGATGTCACCTTGTGCACCGAAGTCGTTCATGCGCAAGTCGAGTGCCCTTTCCCGTACTGAATGTGCGGCGACGTGCCGGAAACATCGGGCAGCCTGCGGATCACACGACCGCCGTTGTACCGTGATTCGGGAACGGGCAGCGGCCTGATTCGGAGGTGGCCGGTAATGGGCGAGGCCGTCATGACGACGCGGCGCCAGGCCGACGGAGCGATCGTCATCGACGTCCGTGGCAGCCTGGACGCCGCCACCGTGGACGCGCTGCGCAACTCCCTGCTGACCACCCTGCACGCCGAGCGGCCGGTCACCATGATCGTCGACCTCACGTTCGTCACCTTCATGGATTCGATGGGGATCGGCGCGCTGGTCAGCGGTCACAACGCGGCCCGCGAGACCGGCACCCGGTTCATCCTGCGCAACCCGAGCGAGTTCGTGCACCGCCAGCTGCGCGTGACCGGCCTGGCCGACATGTTCGGGCTGCCGGCGAGCCCGTCGTCGTCCTCGCCACAGAGTTACACCCCCTGACTCTCTCTTCCCGCGCGCCGGAGTCCGTTCGCGGTTAACCTCTGCTCATGGAGGCGACGGCCGGGGCGTGCGACATCAGCACGGCGGTCCGCTTCCGCTTCCCCGATCCCCATCGGAGCCTCGCCGCGGTGCGGCTCGACTGCCGCTATCTGGGGTCACCCCTTTTTTCGTACGCGGTGAGCACCGGTTCCTGGGAGCTGCGACTCGACCGGCCGGACGTCGACCGGATCGAATACAAGTTCGAGCTGACGCACCGCGACGGCCGCACCGAGTGGGTTCTCGACCCGGACGAGCCCCGCCGGGCCCCGGGCGGCTACGGCGACGTGTCGGTGCGCTGGGCGCCCGGCTATCGCGAGCCGGCGTGGCTGGGCCAGCCCGCGGTCGCCGGGCGGTGGAGCGAGGTGCGGCTGCCGGCGCTGGATGGCGAGATCACCGCCTCGGTCTGGTCGCCGGACGGCGCCGGCGGGCGGATCCTCCTCGCCCACGACGGGCCCGACTACCACCGGTTCGGCGAACTGGGCCGGTTTCTCGCCACGTCGATCGCGGCCGGCCGCGTCGCGCCCTGCCACCTGGTCCTGCTGCCCGCGAATGACCGGCTCGAGTGGTACAGCGCCTCCCCGGCGTACGCGAAAAGCCTGGCGCTGGAAATCCTGCCTCGGGTAACGCGTCTTCTCCGGGCCGAAAGGCCCGTCGTCGTCGGCGCCGGCGCCAGCCTGGGCGCCCTCGCGATGCTGCACGCCCAGCGTCGTCATCCGGCGGGTTTCGCCGGGCTTTTTCTGCAGTCCGGGAGCTATTTCCAGCCCCGGCTCGACCCGCAGGAATCGGGTTTCGCGCGCTGGCTGCGCATTGTCCGATTCGTCGGGCGGGTACGCCGGGCCGACGCCGGACCGGCCATTCCGGCCGCGCTGACCTGCGGAACCGTCGAGGAAAACCTCGCCAACAACCGGGCCATGGCGCAATACCTGCGCCGGCAGGGATACGCGGTGAGCTTCGCCGAGAACCGCGACGCGCACACCTGGACCGGGTGGCGCGACGCCCTCGATCCTCATCTGACTTCGTTGCTGCAGCGCGTCTTTTAAGGGGAGGACTCCGTGGCGGACGTCGAGCACACGATCGGCCTTTTGCTGGGCACCGAGGACGACTGGCCGCGGGCATATGAGGCATTACTGCGCCGGGTCGGCGTGATCGGCGGGCCGGACGCCAAATCGCACCGGGTCCGCTCCGAGCGGGTGACGATCGAGCCGTTCAATCTGCGCGACCGGCCCAAGCACGACCTGGTCATCGACCGGCTGGCCTACTGGTACTACCACCCGCGCGAGTGGCTCAAGAAGATCGCGCTGATGGACGACGTGTACCTGCTGAACAGCCCGTTCACGTTCCAGTCGATGGAGAAGCACGCGGCCTACTGCGCGATGATCCGGCTCGGCCTGAAGGTGCCCGAGACGGTGCTGGTGCCCTACAAGAACCCGCTCGACAACAACCGCTACGCCTACACCGCGGCCCGCTACAACCAGTCGTTCGACCTCGACCAGACGGCGGCCCAGGTCGGCTATCCGATGTTCATGAAGCCCTACGACGGGGGCGCCTGGGTCGGCGTCTCCAAGATCCGCAACGCCGAGGAGTTGCACGCCGCCTACGACGCTTCGGGGGAGCGGCTCATGCACCTGCAGGCGTCGGTCGAGGGCTACGACGTGTTCGCCCGGTCGCTGACCATCGGCCCCGAGACCATGGTCATGAAGTTCCGGCCCGAGCAGCCCATGCACGCCCGCTACGAGGTCGACCACGGCTTCCTCGGCGCCGAACAGGGCAACGAGGTCGTGACGATCTCCCGCCTGGTCAACGCGTTCTTCCGGTGGGAGTTCAACTCGTGCGAGTCGCTGGTGCGGGGCACCGACGTCTATCCGATCGACTACGCGAACGCGTGCCCGGACGTGGCGATCACGTCGCTGCACTACTACTTCCCGTGGGCGATGGCGGCGCTCGTGCGCTGGACGGTCTACTGCGTGGTCACCGGCCGGCGCCCCCGCCTCGACCTGGACACCGCCTCCTACTTCAAGATCGCCGCCTCCGAGATGTCCTATGCGGAGAAACTCGGGGCGTACCGCAAGCTCGCGGACGAGTACTTTGAGGTGGACAAGTACGAAGAGTTCTGCGCGCGGTATCTCGCCAACGTCGACGAGATCGTCCACGACTGGGTGTCGTCGGCCGAGTTCCAGTCGCTGCTGCGCGAAACCGTCCGGGCGACCTATCCGGTCCACGAGCACGAGAAGTTCCTCGGGCACTTCGGCGGACTGATCGACGCCTGGATCCGCGACAACTCGTGACGGGGGTGCCCCTTGGCCGGTGCGCTGCGATTCGCCACTGCCCTCTACACGCGCCGGCTCACGGACGCCTACCACCGCACGATCTGGCACGACCCGATGGCCCAGCTGCGCGGGCGGGCCGGGCGCGACGACCCGTACCCGATCTATGAGCGGGTCCGCGCCCGGGGCACCGTGGTGCCGACCCGGCTCGGCAACTTCATCACGCCGTCCCACCAGGTCTGCAACTTCGTGCTGCGCGACCGTCGTTTCGGCGTCCGCAGCGGGGAACGGGTCAACACGGCCGACGAGTTCGACATGTCGTTCCTCGACATGGACCCCCCCGACCACACCCGGCTGCGCCGCCTGGCCCAGCCGTTCTTCAGCCCCAAACTGATGGCCGGCTACCGTCCCCGGGTGATCGCCCAGGTCGACGCCCTGCTCGACGCGGCCCTGGCGAAGGGCTCGTTCGACCTGGTGTCCTCGTTCGCGGCCCCGCTGCCGATCGCGGTGATCACCGACCTGCTCGGGGTGCCGGACGCCGACGCGGCCCAGTTCTCGTCGGTCGGCACGGTGATCGGCAGCGCGCTCAGCGGCATCCGGTCACTGCGGCACGCCGCCCAGCTGAAGGCGGCCGACGAGATTCTGCGCGCGCTCTTCTCCGCCCTCTTCGAGCTGCGGCGCGAATCCCCGGCCGACGACGTGATCAGCCACCTGGTGGCCGCGCCCGGCGACCAGATCCACCCCGACGAACTGCGGCCGATGTGCACGCTGCTGCTGGTCGCCGGCTTCGAGACGACGGTCAACCTGATCGGCAACGCGGTCAACGCCCTGCTGGCCCACCCGGCCCAGTGGCGCGACCTGTGCGACGACCCGTCCCTGGCCGCGGCCGCGATCGAGGAGACGCTGCGCTGGGATCCGCCGGTGCAGCGGACGGCCCGGTGCGCGTCCGAGGACATCTCGATCGACGGTGTCCCGATCCGGCGCGGCCAGTACATCGTCACCATGCTGGCCGCCGCCAACCGCGACCCCGAGGTCTTCGCGCGCGCCTCCGAGTTCGACATCCACCGCACCCCGGAGGCCGACCACCTGGCCTTCTCCAGCGGCATCCACTACTGCGTGGGCGCGCCGCTGGCCCGCATGGAGGCCACCATCGGCCTCCAGCGCCTGGCCGAACGCCTGCCCGGCCTGACCCGCGCCGGCGCTCTCCGGCGCCGCACCTCCGGCATCGTCCGCGGTCCGATCCAGTTCCCGGTGCGGGCGGGCACCCGGGCCGGACTCGCCGCCGCTCATGACGGATAGGCCCCCTCGTCCTGCGGTCCGGCGCGGCTCCGTCAGAGCCCCAGCCGGCGCACCAGGAGCACGACCGCCACGACGCAGATCGTCGCGCCCAGCGTGACCCAGATCGAGAAGAGCGTGATCCGCCAGCGGTGGTAGACGTCGTGACTCTTCACACCGTCATCCCTTCTCCGTTCAACAGCCAGGCCGCGAACGACTCGATGCTCAGATCAGCCGTGGTCCCGGCCAGGGGAGCCGCGGTGAGGAAATAGCGGCCCGAGGCGAACTCGTGGTCCATCGCCCGGATCAGGTTTCCCTGCTCCAGCGGGCCCTGCAGCCAGGCCCGGATCGAGTCGCTCGTGCCCACCTCGGCCGCCATGATCTGCGGTCGGATCAGATCCGCTTTGCTCAGGACCACCGCCAGCCGGGCGCCGGTGGTCCGGATGTTCATGCCGTGCATGGTCTGCACGGTCTCCTCGAACACCATCTGCGGCGGGGCCTCGGCCCGGATCGGCTTCAGCTCCTTCTGACGTGCGGCGTCCAGGGAGTCCCACAGCCGCGGCAGCGAGAGCGGATCGATGACCATGACGTAGGTGGCGCGGGCCTGGAGATAGCCCATCTCCCGGATGAGGCTGCTGCTCTTGAAGATCTCGCCCGCCGCGTCGAACATCTTGAGCGTCCGGGCCTTGCCGCCCACCTCCAGCCGCATCGAGTACGCGTGCTGGGCCACGGTGGCGGTTTTGGTCATCGCGCTGCCCCGGGTGAAGGCGTCGGTGGTCTGGTGATACCACTTGCCGGTGTAGTCGTCGGCCGGCCGGGCCGATCCGCCGCTGCGCCCGGTCAGGGTCTCGCTGGCCATCGCGACCGCGCCCAGGAACTGGGTCTTGCCGGCCCCGGGCGAGCCGAAGACCGGCAGGACGATCTCGGGGGCGCGGCCCGCCGACTGTTCGAGTTCCTTGTCGCAGTACGGGCAGAAGCCCTTCAGCCGATGACTTCCGAGCATCAGCAGCGTGGGCATCCGGTTGCCGCACTTGCAGTACCGGTGCAGCATCCCGTACCGGCCGGGACGGACGTCATGCTGCATCGTCCGGCACTTGTCGCACTGGTAGGTCGGGTACGGCACCCTCCGGTAGCAGTCCGGGTTGGGACAGGTGATCCGGATGCCCCGGCCGAGCAGCAGCAACGAGTCGGCACCCCGCAGGAGATAGATGGCGGCGATCCCGATCAGCCACAGCACCACGATCGCCACCGCCTGGACGGCGAACAGCACGGTCAGCAGCGCCGCGGCGAGGACGGCCGCGAAGGCCAGAGCGGCGTACCGGCCGACGCCGACGAAGCGATTGCCGAGCGGCTCGTCCGGACGGTCGTCGGACGGCACGAAGTACCGGGTCTGCACCAGCTTGAAGCGGGCGGTGACGGCCTTCCGCGCGGCCTCGCGAGCCACGGCCACGGTGTGCTTGATGTCCCGCCAGACCGGCCCGAACAGATATTGGACGTACGCGGGCTCCCGCTTGCCGTCCCAGCGCTCCACCGGCGGGCGCACCGTGACCGGCTGCGCGTCCGCGCCGAGGCCCAGGCCCGACCGGACGCCCTTGCCCCACGCGGCGAACATCCGGCCGGCCTCGTACAGGGAGAAGGCGGTGAAGACGAAGGGGAAGGCGAGCAGCGACAGGCCGATCTCCAACGGGCTCATCGACCGGCCGACCGGGATGACGTACGGGTACGGGTAGAACGGCTGCCGGTTCTTCGGCGTCATCAGAGGGACCGCCTCGGCTGGGTAGGGTCGGGACCGGGGGAGGGCGCGCCGCGGGGCAGCAACCGGCGGGCCAGCCGGTTCAGCAGGCCGGCCGGGGCCTGCCCGTACCAGCGCCGGAGGAAGGCCGCGGTGTCCGGGGCGCTGGATTCGACGTACTCGAGGAATCGGTTCTGCCGCCCGGAGCGCCATCGGCCGATGCTGGCCCGCAGTGCCCCGTCGAGTTCGGAGCAGGCCGCCTGATTGGCTCCCGAGGCCGGTTTCATCGCGAGGTGGCGCAGCGTGCGCACGGCCGAGGCGCCGACGGCCAGATCGGGTTCCCGCACGCGGAGGGCGGCGACCAGGCCGGCACAGTACGCGCGCCGCAGCCCGATCAGCCCCTGGATCAGATCGGCCCGGGCGGACGCCTTGAAGTCGGCGAACCGGCGGAGCAGCACCTCCTCGACCGCCCGGCGGTCGGCGTCCGGCAGCCGGCTCAACCAGGAGTGCAGGCTCTTGAGGAGATCGGCGCGGTCCTTGCCGCTCCGCGCGATCTCATCGGCCCAGCGATCCGCGTTCGCGAACATCTCCACCCGATCCCGGGCCGCCGGAGACAGCCGGGCCCGCACCGGCGAGCGGGCGAGCCGCAGGCACAGGTCGGCGTGTTCGGCCCGGGCCCCGGGCGGGGGCTCGGCCAGGACGGTCGCGGCGAACCGGGCGGTCACCGGTTCGATCGTGGCCCGACGCGGGCCGAGGACGGCGAACGCGCGGCCGGCCTCGGCGACCGTCCACCGCCCGGCCGGGAAGAGCAGATCGATCAGGCGGCCGACAGGGATGTCCCCGCCCTCGTCGAGCGCGGCGGACAGGCCGTCGAGCGGGTCCGCCCGGCCGGCCCGCACCCGGGCCACGGCGACCGCCTGTCGTACGGCTGGGCCGGCCTCGGTCACCGCCGGCCCGAGCGCCTCGTCGAGCCCGGCCTCGACCGCCTCGACCAGGCGGTCGAACTCCGGCGCGCCGACCGCGCCCAGATAGGCCACCACCCCGTCGCACAGCGCCGGCCGGCCGGGCAGCACGGCGCGCAACATCGGGTCGGCCGGCTGGAGCAGCAGGGCCGGCCCGGCCGTGCGCCGGCCGAGCTCGCGCAAGCTGCCGTCGCTGACCGGTACCCCCGCACCGGCCGCCCAGGCCAGAAGCGCCGCGGCCCCGGCCGCCGGCAGCCGCGGCAGCTCGCCGGACAACAACTCGCAGCCGTACGCGCGGCCCGCCTCGCCGCGGATCGGAACCGAGGGCAGGGCGCCCATGGCGTGAGAGCGGGGCACGACGGCCTGGATCACGCGGCGTTCGACCTGGTCGAGCAGCGCGGTGAGGCCGCGCGCGGCGGCCACGGCGGCCAGGTTGCCCAGAGTGAACACGGTTTCGTCGCCGGCGTCGTCCCGGGGGACGCACGCGAGGGTCACGCGGCCCAGCTCGGCCACCTCGGTGTCGGCCAGATGAGCCGTGCCGGCGGCCAGCCAGGCCGAGACAGCGGCCTGCTCGTCGCGGGCGCTCTCCGAACCGGACCAGGTCATCAACGTGGCGGCGACGACCGGCCGCCAGTCGTCGAAGGACTGTTCGGCGCCGCTCGCGAGCCGGGCGGCCCGCCGCCAGGCCTCGGCCGCGTCGGCCGCGCTCAGCTCGGCCAGCATCCGCGCGAGCGGGTGTACGGCGATGTCGCTGACCCGGTCGCCGGTCAGATCGAACAGGTCGAACGTCTCGAAGTCCTGGTCGCTCGGGCCGAGATCGCCGGTAGGCAGGGTCCCGACCAGGTGCGCCCGGCTGTACCGGGGATCACGCTCGTAGGTGGCGAACGACAGCGCGGCGACGGTGGCCGCCGGAAGCCGATAGCACAGGGCGGCGATCCAGTACGCGAGCTCCTGGTCACTCGCGCCGATCAGGACCACCCGGCGGTCTCCGGACCGGACCGCCACCTCGGCCGCGGTCAGCATCGCGGGCAGATGCCGGGCCGCCGGTCGTCCGCGCGTGAACGCCTCGGCCGTGGCCCGGTCCAGAGGCCCGGCCGGCGGTGGCCCGGCCAGCGGCGGCAGCTCGGTTCCCGGCACCGGTTCGGCGCGCCAGAAGGGTGCGTTCCAGAGCTCGATCGCCGGCCGGGCGCCGAGATCGGCCTCCGGGCTGCGGGTCACGAGCGCATGCGCGAAGTAGTTGCCGGGACGGTGCGAGTAGTCGACGCCCACGTATTCGACCCGGGCCACCACGGTGACCGGCCCCGGCCGGAAGCAGAGGTTGACCGGGCTGTCGCCGGGCGCCGCCGAGCGGGGCGGCTGGTAGGCGGTGAGTTGCTCGACGTCGCGCATCACATCCTCGCCCAGGCCGGGGGTGGCGGCGTTGAACTGGAAGCCCGGCGCCCCGGCGAGGCCGTCTCGGCAGGAGGTGTAGTAGAGCTGCCAGAACGCCATGTCTCCTCCTAGAGCCGCCTCTTCGCGGCCGTGTTGTCCGGGGCGGCTCTTCTCGGCGAGTCCCGGCGCGAGATGGTGCCGAACTCGCTGAGCAGCCAGAGGAACGGGTCCTGGATCCGCCGGGGCAGGACGCCGTACTCGGAGACCCGTTGCACGTCGTTCTCGTCGCGCACCGGATTGCTGCCGAGAGCGGAGACGCCGAACAGGCGATGCCGTTCGAAGTTCTGCTCGAGCAGCAGATCCATCCCGCCGCCCTGCCACTTGTCGAGCAGCGCACGGATCTCCTCGTGCACGGCCCGGCCGTCGGCCTCGTCGTAGACCGCGTCCCGAGGCGAGTCGCGCAGCAGCGCGGAGTCCTCGGGCAGGGTTCCGTCGAGCGCGTCCAATTTGGAGAACACGACCGCGATCGGTTTGCGGATGCGACCACCGCGGCGGGTCCGGCCGGCGTCGTGCAGCAGGTCGGTGACCCGGCTGAGCACGCCGGCCGGGTCGTCGCGGGCGCCGCCGGGCTCGGGCAACGGGGTGCCGGGCTCGGCCAGCGGTCGCGCGCCCCGCATCTGAAGCGGGTCGAGCAGCAGGATGATCCCGTCGGCGGCGGCGAGATAGCGGGCGTTGCGCTCGACGCTGTCGGCCGAGCGCAGATCCTCACCGGCGGTGTCGAAGAAGGAGAACAGGCTGCGGTCGATCGTCGAGCGGTTGAAGGCGCGGCGCCGGTTCAACGTCATGCTGAACACCAGTGGGCGGCGCCCCTCGCGGGTGCCGGCCGCGGTCCGGGTCGACTCGTGCAACTGCCGTTCGGTGTAGAGCCGGTCCTCGTAGTCGGCCGGGAACTGATTGCGGGTGTAGTCGTCGGCGCCCATCACGGCGAGGCCGAACGACTCGCCCAGCCGGTTGCGCAGCTCGTGCAGGAGCACCGTCATGAACACGGTCTTGCCGCTCTCCTTGGCCCCGACCAGAGCGATCAGCCGGCTGTCGGCCGCGCCGAAATGGGTCGGCAGCTGGCTGTGGCAGAACGGGCAGATGCGTACCGTCGTCTCGACCTGGCACTCGCACCGGGCGGACCCTTTGCGGCCGTCGGCCTCGAACGCCGGTGGCCGCGGCGCGGTGTCGCCGGTGTGCGCGGCCAGCAGCGGGTCGGTGCGGGACTCGCAGCGCCGGCCGGTCGGCCCGGGCCGGCCCGTGCAGCGGAACATGATCTGCCGCGCGGTGAACCGGTGATAGCAGTACGGGCAGTACAGCGCGCCGTTCATCGGCGGCCACCTCCCACGGGCACGTCCCTCGGCCCGCCGGTCCACGGAACCAGGACCACGACCGGGTCCCCGGGGTCGGCGAGGGCATAGGTGACCTTCTCGAGCGGCCCCGGCGGCACGCCGCGGGTCACGTCGACGACCGTGCTCGTGCCGGCGATCAAGGACCGTGCCGGCAGCGCGAGGCTCTCGGGCGTGTCCGGCGTGCGGAGCACGGTCGGCGGAAGGTCACAGGTCTGGTCGGCCACCAGGACCAGGTCGATCCGGCGGCGCAGCCGTCCGCGGTCCAGGCGCCACCGCACCCGGGGCCGCCGCGCGCTGACCTGGCCGGCCACCGGAGCCGACACCAGTTCCCGATGGTTCTGCCGGACCAGCGTCTCGACCGAGATCGACACCGCCGACGGGCCGGTCTGAAGGGTGACGCCGCCCTCGTCGAGGAACGCCCGGCGGGACAGAACCCGCTCGCCGCCCTCGCCGGCCGGGGTCGACCAGCGCAGGCGGGCCTCGTGCACGCCGGGCGGCCAGATCCAGTCGACGTGCACGGCGTCCCAGCGGCGGCGGATCCGCAGACCGTGCACCGGAGCGATCAGTTCAAGCGGGACGCTGTTCCCGACGACGGCCGTACCGCGACCGCGGGTGATCGCGGTCAGCGTCATCCGGCCCTGTCCGGCCGGGACGATCGCCTCCCGGCGGCCGCCCGGCGACGGATGCCCGACCGCGGGCAGTGCCTCGCCGTACTCGTCGGCCGCGGCGGCGGGCACGCGCTCGCCGGCCGCCCAGGGCGGCGGGCCGGGCGCCCGGCGGATCTCCACCCGCCCGGCCTCGGGCGGCGTCCAGGCCAGTCGCAGCTGAGGCGCGCCACCGCCGGCCAGCACCTCGGCGGCGAGATCGTGCACGGCCGACGGTGCCTCCTCCACGACGACCGACTCGGCCCGGGACGGTCCGAGGTGACGCTCACCGTCCGGTCCGAGATAGAACGGGCGGACCGTGTACGCGTACGGGATGCCCGGCTCGGCGCTGTCGTCGACGAGGCCGCCGGCCGAGCCGCTGACCGAGCCGCCGGCCGAGCCGCCGGCCGAGCCATCGACCGAGCCGCCGACCGGGATCGCCCGCTCGTCACCGCCGTCGAGCAGCGCCCGGGTCACCGTGACGCCGGCCGCGCCGGCCGGGAGCCGCCAGGCGCCGATGACGACCCGGCCGTCGGTGGACAACTCGTATCCCTCGACCGGCGGGAGCAGGGTGACCGGCTCGGACGGGACGCCGGGCGAGGCGCTCGTCCCGCGGACGGCGAAAACCGTGTAGACGACGGCCTGGGCGATCGGCGGCGCCGGGTCGGTGGCGTGGTTGGAGCTGGTGTCGGCAACCGGATCGCCCTCGTCGGGACCGATCGCGGTGCCGCCGGCCCGCCGCACGACCCGGTAGCCGACCTGCCCCGTGCGGGCGGCACTCGGCGTCCAGCGCACGACGACCCGTTTGCCGTCCGCGTTCGCCGTCACCCCGGTCGGGGCGGGCGGCGGCAGCCGGTCCAGCCGGGCGCGCAGGTCGGCGTCGTCGGCGGCGCGGCGTACCGCCTCGGCGAGCGACACCGCCGCCTGCTCGGTCTCCCCGGCCGCCTCGGCGGTGTCGGCCTGAGCGGTCAGCGTCGCCACCTCGGCCACCGCCCGGCGGATCCGGTCGCGGATGTCGGGCACGGCGTCCGGTGGCAGCGCCGCGAGCAGCCTCTCCGCCTCCCGCAGACTTCCGCCTGACAGCGCGGCGGCGATCAGGGTGCCGTCGTCGGACGCCGGGGCCGGGCGACCCGCGGCCTGGAGGGTGACCGCCAGTTCGAGCGCTTCGGTGGAGTCCAGGCCGAGTTCGGTGACGACACCGGCGGCGACCCGGACCGGCAGCCCGGCGGCCAGCTGCGCCCGGACCAGTTCGGCCAGCTCCCAGCGCAGCAGCTGTTCGAGAGCGCCGGCGGCCTCGGCGGTGAGCAGGATCGTCAGCACGTTCTCGGCGGCCGTCTTGCTGCTGTCGTGCGGGCGCTTGGCCTGGGCGTCCCGGGCCGCCTCGAGCTCGCGCCGGGTGAGCCGCTCGCCGGCGCCACCGGACAGGCGGAATCCGTCCTTGACCCGGAAGCCCGTGGCGAGCCGCTCGGCGGTGAACACCACCGCCGGGGACAGGCGCACACCGAGCAGCCGCAGGTGGCCGCCGAGTTGCACCGCGACCGGCACCGGCGGGCGGTCCGGCAGGTCCCATCCGGGGTCGATGAGGTGAACGCCGGCCGCGGTCATCCGGGTGCGGACGGCCGCCTGGTCGAGTAGGCCGCCGCTCTGCTCGACCAGGTGGGTCAGCGCCGTCGCGGTCAGGTGCGGGACCTCGGCGGCGATCTGCCGGAGCCAGGCGTCGATGCGTTCGGCGGCCCGCTCGCGGGCCTGGCGGCGGCGCTCCTCGAAGCTCTCCGGTGTCAGCGCTCCGGCCCGGTCGAGTTCCTTGTGCGCGGCGAGCAGTGCCTCGGCGAGCGGCTTGTAGACCTTGGTGGTGGTGGCCAGCTTCTTCCAGTAGCGGACCGCCGCCTCCAGCCGGACCGCGAAACGGTCCGCGCTGCGGTCGGCGCCGTGCAGCGCGTACCGGACGAAGAGATCCTGCGGTATCACGTTGCCGGCCCGCATGGCCGGCTCCAGAACCGAGACCTTGTAGTCGTCCCACTCGGTCGCCATGGCGCGTCCGGTCCGCTCAGGCGCCGACGTCGTACTGGGCGACGGCGGATCGGGCCTCGGCGAGCTCGTCGCCGCTGAGACCGGCGATCGCCAGTTCCATCGCGACCTCCTGGCCGGTCACGCCCTCGACGGCGTGGACGCGGAGCAGGCCCATCTCGTCCATCGTGAAGGTGATCTTGACCGGCGACCCCTTGGGCATCGGCGGTAGGTGATCGATCCGGCCCTCACCGATCTTCGCGTTGTCGGACAACCGCCGGGACTCGACCGAGCCGGCCTGTTCCCAGATCTCCAGGACGATGCTGACCATGCCCTCGAACGCCGTTCCGTACGACTGGGTGGGCGGCGACGCGGGCAGCTGGTCGTTCGCGCGCAGAAGATGGTCGACGACGAAGCCGTCCGGGTCGGCGTCCGGATCCTGCTCGGCGAGCACCTTGACGCCGAACGCCCGGGGGACGACCCCGGCGACCCGTTTGCCGACCAGGCTGAGCACGCTCGCCTCGTCGAGCCCCAGTTCGGCGGCGGCCTCCTTGACCTGGGCCGAGGACGGCGCGGTGGTCTCGCCGTCCGTGCCGGGTAGCGCGATCTTGACCGATTCGATCGCGGCGAACATGGCGGCGCCCTTGGCGACCGCCTGGTCGGGGTCGTGCAGCTTGGGGGCGAACCCGAACCTCTTACGGAGCATCTCCTGGACCGCCGGCATTCTGGTCGAGCCGCCGACCAGAAGGACGTCGTCGAACTCGGTGATGCCCTTGGCCCGGGCGGCCTCGAGGGTCCGCCGGGTGATGTCGTGAGTGCGTTCGAGCAGGTCGGCCGTGCTGTTCTCGAACGCCTCCCGGGTGAGCTCGACCCGCGACGAGTCGTCGCCGTAGCGCATGTTGTAGCGGCGGCTCGCCACGCTGCTCAGAGCCCGCTTTAGATCCTCGGCCGCGATCGCCAGCTCCTGCATGAAGTCTTCGCTGCCGCGGGCGTCGGTGCCGGGATGCTCGTCCTCGAAGGACTTGAGCAGCAGATCGGCTATCCGGTCGTCCCAGTCGGCCCCGCCCAGCCGGTGGTCGCCGTCGGTGCAGACCACGACGATGTCGCCGTCCGCGATCCGGATGACGGTGGTGTCGAAGGTGCCGCCGCCCAGGTCGTAGACGAGGATGGTCTGATCGGTGTCGCGCTGGAAGGACTCGTAGTGCAGTGCCGCGGCGACCGGCTCGGGCACGACGTTGAGCACGTTGAGCCCGGCGATCCCGCCGGCGGCCCGGGTCGCCTCACGCTCCTTCACCCCGAAGTAGGCCGGCACGGTGATCACCACGTCCCGGACCGGCACGTGGGCGATCTCCTCGGCCGCCCGTGCGAGCTCGCGCAGGATCAGCGCCGACACGGTGATCGGGGTGTGCCGGGCGCCGTGGAACTCGAGTTCCACACCGTCCTCGCCCATGCGCCGTTTGATTAGGGACACGACCAGGTCGGGAAAGAGCTTGGCCGAGTTCTTTGCCTCACGGCCGACGACGACATTGTCCGGAGTCTCGAAGAACACGACGGAGGGGGTCGAGTCCTCGCCGATCGCGTTCTTCACGATCAGGGGACGGCCGGTGTCGTCGACCATCGCAATACACGAGTACGTCGTTCCTAGATCGATTCCGAAAGTGGTCATTGCGCACCCGCCGGTCCCTCGTGCGATTGTTCCGGTGCCGCCGCACGGTAGAGGCGCACCCGGACGGGCCGGCGTATCCGGCCGTTCTCCCGGTCGACCAGGCCGGCCGCCGCGACCTCGGCGACGACCTCGCCGGGAGGGGGGTCGGGGTGGTCGACGTAGCCCGCCGCGACATGCCGGCCCCGGGTGTACGCCTCGCCGGGCACGGCCGTGATGATCTCGGTGCCGCAGCGCTCCAGCGTCATCGCGACGTCGTCGGCGAAGCTCGCCCACAGGTCGCGCCCGGCCGCCCGATCCGGCTCGGCCGCGGCGCGTAATGCCTGCTGGGACAGGCTGTCGTGAAGCTTGAGCAGGTCGGTCACCACCGGTTGCAGAAGCGTCCGGAGCGTTCCCTCGCGGAGGACCTGATTTTCCTCGTGCAGGCGGTCGATGACGGTCTCGCGGTGCGCCGAGCGCTGGTGGAAGGCGCGCAGCGCGTCCTCGATGGAGGCGAGCCGGACGAGCAGCGCGGCGTCCGGTGGGGCGTCCTCGGCCACGGCCGGGCCGGCCGGCAACTCACTCACGTGGACCCCTTTCCGGATGCAACCGGTTGACGGAAATGCGACAGTCGAAAGGAGCCCGGGCTATTTTCGATCTTGGGGAGTCCCGATCCGGGGTGCGATTCAGAATTGATCTCCACGACCCTCGGCCGAAAACACCATAACCCGGTGTTCGGTGGTGGGGAATACCAAAAACGGCGATCAATGATGGCCGATGACGCATTGCAGTCCGGCTGTGCTGCTGCGAAGATCGGGCGCGTCCCGGCCTGCCCGAGTGGATAGTGGTCTACCAGAGCGGATAACAGTTCATGCCCGAGGTCTTCCCGGTCTACGTGGCCTATGCCCCGGAGGACGAGGTGTGGGCGCAGCACCTCGCCGAGGCGCTGGAACGGGCCGGGCTGCGCACGTTCGTCCGCGCGTGGGACGTGGTGGCGGGCAACGTCACCGTGCACGCGATGGACGCCGCGATGCGCGGCAGCCGCGCCGCGGTCGTGGTCCTCGGCCGGTCCAGCACCGGCATCCGGGAATACCCCGGGCTGACCGAACAGGCCGACCTCGGCGCCCTGCAGCTGGTGCCGGTGCTGCTCGAGGGCGCGGTCGTGCCGGCCTCACTGAGCGGACGTGAACGGGTCGACTTCTCCCGGGCCGACAGCCCGGCCGCGTTCGACGCCCGGGTCATGGCGCTGGTCGGCGCGCTGCGCGGCGAGCCGATCGCGCGCCGCAGCTTCGCCGCGCTCGATTTCGAACGCCGGTCCGAGGGCCCGGTGACCGCCCGCCTGCGCATCGGCCCCGCCGAGTCGGTCCTCGTGCTGCCGGCCGGCACCGAGATCGCGGTGCGGCACGGCGGGCTGGGCGCGGGTCTCGATCAGCAGATCTGGGCGGCCGGCCGGCGCCGGGTGGTGCCCGGGCCGGGCGCGGACGCGGCGGTGCGGCGACTCGGCGAGGAGCTCGGCCGCCGGTTCCTGTCCGGGCCGGTGGCGACGGCGCTGACCAGCCTGGTGACGGACGCCGACCGGCGCAATCGGGGCCTGCGCCTGGCGATCGAGACCGCGCCGGGGTCGCCCCAGCTGGCCGACGTGCCGTGGGAATGCCTTCGGCTGCCCGGCTTGCCGGCGCCGCTCGCGCTGCACCCCCGCGTCCGGGTCTTCCGGGGCGCTGAGCTCGGTCCGACCGCCCAGCCGGACATTCCGGGGCCGCTCCGCATCCTGGCGGTGGTGGCCGCACCGGACCACAACGGCCAGCAACTGCTGGACTACGAACACGAGCTGAGCCTGATCCTCGAGCGGGTCGACCCGGCCTTCCGGGGGCGGGCCCACGTTCGGGTCCTGAACTGGGGGTCGGTCGGCGCCATCCGGGAGGCGCTGATCGAGGAGCGCTTCCACGTGCTGCACGTGTCCTGCCACGCCGCACCGGGTGTGCTGGTGCTGGAGACGCCCGACGGTGAACCGGACCGGGTCGACGCGGCCCGGTTCGCCGCCGAACTGATCCTGCCCGACCGCACGGTGCCGCTGGTGGTGCTGGCCGGCTGCTCCACCGCGTTGTCCACCACCGACCCGACGCACCGGGAACTGCCGGGGTTCGCGCAGACGCTGCTCGAGCACGGCGTGCCGACCGTCCTGGCCATGACGGCTCCGGTGACCGATATCTACGCGACCGAGCTGCTCTCCCTGGTGTACGGCGAGATGGCGCGCGTCGGCGACCCGCCGGACCCGCTCCATGTCCTCTCCGACGCGCGCCGCACGATCGAGTCCGCCCGGCCCACCCGCCCGGCCCGCGACCCGCTGGCCCAGCTGCCGGAATGGCCGATCGCCGCGTTCTTCGCCCGGGTACGCGACACGGCCCTGTTCGACCCGCGGACGCCGGGCGCCCGCCGTCCGGACCGGGCACCGCCGATCCGCCTCGCCGGCGGGATAGTCGATCTCGACAGCGGCGAGTTCGTGGGCCGGCGGGCCGACCTGAGACGACTTCTGCGGCTGCTGCGCGGCCCCCGCGCCCCGGGGCGAGGCGTCCTGTTGCACGGCATCGGGGGCGTCGGGAAGAGCAGCCTGGCCGTGCAGCTGGTCCGCATGCTGGCCACGCCGGACACGATCGTGGTGACCAGGCACGGCCCCGGCACGGCCGACGAGATCATGGCGTCGATCGCCGACGCGCTCCGGCCGGGCCGGCTGCGGGGCACCGCGCTGGGCGCCGACGAGGCCCGCTCGCTGCGCGGGCAGTTGAAGGACGCGCAGGACGACTGGTCCGAGCGCCTGGAGCTGCTGGAAGATCACGTTCTGGCCGCCGGGCTCGACGTCGTCCTGCTGCTCGACGACCCGCTCGGCGACCCGCTGCGGCACGAGAGCGGGACGACCGCCGACGGGCTCGATCCCGAGGTGCGTCGGTTCCTGGAGGCCTGGCTGCGGATACCGCGGGGCACCCGCCTGGTGGCGACCGCGCGGTGGGCCGACGCGCTCGGGCCCCCGCCGTCCGGGCTCCACACCCATCATCTGGGCCCGCTGTCGCAGGCCGAGGCGGCCAAGCTCTACTGGCGCCTGCCGGGGGTGTACGCGCTCAGCGACGCCGACCGGGACCGTGCCTACCGTGACCTCGGCGGTCACCCGCGGGCCCTGGAATATCTCGACGCGCTTCTGCAGGCCGGCCGGGAGCGGGACGCGACGGTCACCGGAGCCCGCGGCGGCGACCGTCCGTTCGCCGCGATCGCCGACCGGATGGAGACGGTGCTGCACCGACGTGGTGTGGACGATCCCGCCGGCTGGATGCGGGCGGCCGGCCGCGACGTGGACGTGGCGATCGCCGAGACGGTGACCGCCGCCGCCGCGGACGCCCTGCTGACCGGCATCCTGAACCGTCTGGCGGAGTGCCATCCAGAGGCACATCGCCTGCTCCTCGCGGCCTCGGTGCATCGCCGCCCGGTGCCCGAGCCCGGCCTCGTCTGGGTGGTCAGCGAGCGTACGGAGCCCGATCGCGACCGTACCGCCCGGGTTCGCCGGGCCTACCGGTCGCTTCTGAAGTCGCGCCGGGCCGACGCCGCCCCGACCCTTGCCGACCTGGAGCTCTCCGGTTCCGAGTCGGCCGAACTGCGCGCCGACATGGCGGTGCTCGCCCGGCCGCCCGACGTACCGTGGCTCGCCGGGGCCCGGGCCGAGCTGGAACGACTCGGCCTGCTCACCCCGACCGTCGACGGCTGCTGGATGGTCCATCGCTGGACCGCGTCGGCACTGGCCGAGACCGACTCGCCGGAGCTCCGGCGGGCCCACCGGCGAGCCGCGGCCTACGGGCGATGGTGGGCCGACCTGCACGCCGCCGACCCGGACTACGACCACGCCGATCTGGAGGAGGCGCGCTACCACAGCGCCGCGGCCGGTGACCTCGACCAGGCGGTCGCCGTCGCCGCCGAGTTGTGCACCGTCCTGCACGGGCGCAGCGCCCTCTATCAGGAGCGTCTGGTCTGCCTCGAAACGATCGAGCTGATCGGCGACGACCACCTGCAGACCTGGTTCTTCCGGCACCAGCTGGGCGTCCTCGACATGTGGCAGGGCCGGTACGCGGACGCCGAGCGGCACCAACGGCGCTGCCTGGAACTGGCGGTCGCCCGCGCCGACCCGCTCGACGAGGCGGTGAGCCTGCGCGAGCTGGGGGCGATCGCTCAGCTGCGGGGCGACGCCGACACCGCACGGAGCCTCTACCGCGAGGCCATCGGGCGGTGCCAGGATCGGCGGATCCGGGAGGAGCCCGCCGCCCTCACCGTGCTGGCCGCCTCCTATCAGCAGCTCGGCGGCCTGGATCTGGCCCGGGAGAACAGCGAGGCCTGGCGGTGGAGCAAGGGCGCGCTCAACATCGCCGACGAGCTGGCCGAGTCGGCCGGCCCGGCGGCCACCGAACGGGACCTGGCGCGGCTCGCCCGGGCGCTGGGTCACGAGGCCCGGGCCGACCAGCACGGCCTGCGGGCCAGCGAGTACGCCGCGGCCGGTGAGGACGCCCACCGGCTGGTCGCCACGTCGGCGCTGCAGACCGGCGCCGTCCGCCTGCTGCACGGCGCGCCCGCGCTGGCCGCCGACGAACTGTGGCAGGCGCTGGATGCCGCCGCCGGACTCGGCGACCACCAGCTGTACGCGCAGTGTCTGCAGTTGCTGGGCGATGTCCTCTTCGAGACCGGACAGTTCGCGGCGGCGGCCGGCATCTACCGCAAGTTCGCCGAGCTCGCCGACGAGTTGGGCGACCCGGTGCGGCAGGCGATCGCGGAGCAGCAGCTGGGCCGGGTCGCGATCGAGCACGACCCGGCCGACCGGGCCGGACTGGCGGAGGGACACTTCGCCGAGGCCGCGGCGATCGCCGAGCGGCTCGACAACCGGTCACTGGTCGCGGCCTCGGGACTGTTCCGGGGCGAGGCGGCGCGACGGCGGGGGGACGCGGCGACCGCCCGGCGGTGGTTGCTCGATGCGCTCATGGTGGCCGACACCGCCGGGGCCCCGGCGGTGTGGATCGCCGGCGCGATCGAGCTCGGCAGCCTGGAAGCGCGCGACGGCCGGCACGAAGCGGCGGAGGAGTGGTTCGAGCAGGCACTGCGCCGCGCCGAGCGGGCGGGCAACCAGCGGGCGATGATCTCCTGCTGGACGGCTCTCGGCCTGCTCGCCCGGCAGCACGGGCAGGACGGGACCGCCGCCGAGCGGCTGATCGAGGCTCTCGCCGTCGCCGAGGGCGGAGACCACCGGCGGGCGGCCGCGAACTGCCGGCTGCACCTGGCCCGGATCGCCGACGACCAGGGACGCCGCGCCGAGGCCGAGACCTGGTACACGAAGGCGCTGGGGCCGCTCGACGAGGAGACCGACGTCGACCTGATCGCGGAGGCGTGCCGTCGGCGGGGCCGGCTGCGACTGGATCACCAGGACTGGACCGGGGCGGTCCCGGACCTGCGGCGTGCCCTGGCGATCTACCGGGACCACGACGTGCCCGACAGCGCCGCCTGGTGTCTGCTCCTGCTGTGCCGGGCGCACCGGATGACCGGGGCGGACGACGAGGCGGCCTCGGCGGCGCTGAAGGCCGGCGTGCTGGCCGAGGACCTCGCTCCGTCGGCCCTGCGGGTCATCGGTCTGCTCGCCGCGGGTGAGGAACGGCTCGAGGCCGGCGATCCCGGGGGCGCCCTGGAGTGGTTCGCGGCCGCGCTGCGGTCGGCGCAGGAGGTCGAGGCCCTGGTCGCCGACTGCCGGCGGGCTCTGGCCCGGGCCGCCCTGGCCGCCGGTGACCAGGCCGGTGCGGCCACGCATCAGCAGCAGGCGGTCGACATCAGCCGCGCTCTGCGGGACGAGATCGCCGTGATGCACGACGAGCGCGCGTTGGCCCGGATCCACCTCGCGGCCGGCCGGCGCACCGAGGCGGTGCAGTGCCTGAGGCGGTCGTCGCAGAGCGCGGCCGAGCTCAACGACGTCGCCGCGGCGGTGGCGTGCCGGGCCCTGCTGGCCGGGGGCCGGCTCAGCCCGGACAGCGATCCGGCGGTGTCGACGGTGGAGTCGCGCTGGCGGGACCTGCTGTGGCTGCGCCGAACCCGCTGGCTCGCCGGGGAGCAGCCGTTCAGCGCGGGCATGCCGGCCTATCTCGGGCCGTCGGTCGATCAGGTGCTGCGCGAGATGCGCTCCCGGCACTCGGCCGTCGCCGGCGTTCCGCTGGTCGTCCGCCCGCACCGGGTGCGCCGGGCCGCGCCCGGCCCCTGACCACCGGCCGGCCGGTGGTCGGAAGGAGCGGTCAGGACAGCCGGGTGATCGCCTCCCGGGCCTGGCGGACGCGCTTGGCGTCCAGGCCGCCGATCTGGACCTCGATGTGCACCTTCTGGCCGGTGACCAGCTCGATCGCGTCCACTTTGAGCACGCCGGTCTCGTTCATGGCGAACGTGATGTCGATCGGCGAGCCTTTCGGCAACGGCGGCAACCGGGAGATCTCGCCGTCGCCGATCCTCAGGTTGTCCTCCGGCAGATGCGAGACGTCGGTGCCGGCCTGCTCCCAGATGTCGATCGTGATCGACGTCTGGTCCTTGAACGCGGTCACGAATCGCTCGGTTACCGGCTTGGACGGCAACGGCGTGTTCGCGAACAGCAGATGCCGGACCTCGATCTTGCCTTCTTCGGGTTCGGTTCCGCGGGCCACGATTCCGGTGCCGAATGCTCGCGGCACCACGATCGTCACCTTCTTGGCCGACGCCGTTCTGATCAGATCCGAGGAAACGCCGAGATCACCGGCGATCTTCCGGATCGCGCTGTCGTCACCCGTGTCGGCCAGCCGTACGCGAACCGTCTCCTGAAGCGCGAACATGGCCGCGCCCTTGGCGACCGCCAATTGCGGATCATGCAGTTGGGGCTCGAATCCGAAATGCTGCCGCAGCGCCTGGGCGACCGCCGGCATCAGGGTAGATCCGCCGACCAGCAGGACCGTGTCCGGAGGGCGGCAGCCCAGCTCCTGCGCCGTCCGGAGCGTCCGGCGGGTGATCTCCACCGTGCGGTCGAGCAGATCGGCGGTGAGCTCCTCGAAGGTCGACCGGGTCATCTCGACCAGGGCCCGCAGACCCTCGAACTGGATCGGCTGGCGTTTGGTCATCCGCACCGAGAGCGCCTTCTTGAGATCCTCCGCGATCAGCCCCAGGCTCTGGAGAAACGCCTCGCTCGCGCCGGCGCCCGCGCCCGGGTGCTCGGCGACGAAGCAGTCGCGCAGGTGGCTGACGATCCGCTCGTCCCAGTCGGCGCCGCCCAGCTGGTGATCGCCGTCGGTGCACACCACCGTCACGTCGTCGCCGCTGAGCCGGATCACGGTGGTGTCGAAGGTCCCGCCGCCGAGGTCGTAGACGAGGATCGTGCGGTCGGCGGCGGCCGCGCCGTTGCCGAGCGCTCCATAGTGCAGGGCCGCCGCGACCGGCTCGGGCACGACGCTCACCACGTTCAGCCCGGCGATCTCGCCGGCGTCGGCGGTCGCCTTGCGCTCGCTGATCCCGAAGTACGCCGGGACGGTGATCACCACGTCGTCGACCGGGCCGCCGGTCGCCGCGACAGCGGACCGGGCCAGGTCGCGGACGATGAACGCCGAGACGCTCTCCGGCGTGTAGGTGATCCCGTCGAACTCCAGCTCGACCGGGTCGCGGCTGCCCATGTGCCGTTTGATGAGGGCCACCACGCGCTCGGCGTCGCTCTTGGCGGCGTCCTTGGCCTCGTCGCCGACCACCACATTGTGGGCCGACTCGAAATAGACCACCGACGGGGTGAGCTCCTCGCCCCGGCCATTGCGGACGACCACCGGCATGCCGTCGTCACCGACGTAGGAAATGCACGAATAGGTCGTTCCCAAATCTATTCCGAACGTGGCCATACGTCCCTCTTCCGATCGGATGACAGCCCGGAATCGAGAATAGGCGCCGCCGCCGGTGCGGGCTATCGGCCTCGTGGGCCAGGCATTCCGGCACCGCGCCTCCTATGCTGGCCGCATGCCGGCGGACGACGCCCCCGAGTACGACTTCTTCGTCAGCTTCACCCGATCGGATCAGCAATGGGCGGAATGGATCGCTGATCAGCTGGCCCGCCGGACCCGGCCGGACGGCAGCCCGTGCCGGTTGTTGTTCCAGAGCTGGGACTTCGTGCCCGGAGTCAACTGGATCTCGATGACCCACCAAGGCGTGCAGCAGTCGGCCCGGGTCGTACCGGTGCTGTCGCCGGCCTACGTTCAGGACAGCCCGTACGGTGCCGCCGAATGGCAGGCGGTGTGGCGCACCGATCCGAACGGCGTCCGGCGCAGCGTGATTCCGATCCGGGTCGAGGCGTGCGACCCCGCCGGTCTTCTCGGCGCGGTCATCTACATCGATCTGGTCGGCCGCGACGAGCGGGACGCCGCCGAGGTGCTGCGCCGCGAGATGGACGCCGCGGTGGACGGCCGGCGACCCCGCACGGCGCCCCCACGGTTTCCGCACCCGCGAGCCGCCGGGCCCGCCGGCTCAGAAGCCTAGGCTGAGACCCGTTTGAAGGCTCGCCGGTGGGCCCACGCGACGATCGGCATGAGCAGGCCGATCAGCTCGGTGCCGTCGGGGGTCAGGGCGTAGCGGATCTGGACCGGGGTGCTCGGGATGACCGTTCGCTCGATCAGGCCCTGCGATTCCAGATCTTTGAGACGCTGGGCCAGGACCTTGTCGGAGATGCCGGTCACGGCGGCGCGGTATTCGGTGAACCGGCGGGCGCCGTGCAGCGCCGCGTTCAGGATGGCGGCGGCCCAGCGCTGGCCGACCAGGTCGGCGGCGTGCTGGACCGCGTTGCAGGTGCCGGCGGCCTCGGCCGGCGGAATCTCCAGGGACCTCACTTACCCCAGGTTAGCGACTTTCTCGCGGTTTGCGCCGGGGACCGTACGCCCGGAGAGTAGGCACCATGACCGACTACGGACACGATCTGCTCTTCGGCAGCTTCATCACCCCCGCGGCCGGGCAGGCCGAGGCCGTCGTGGCGCTCAGCCGGATCGCCGAGCGCGAGGGGCTCGACCTGGTCACCTACCAGGACCACCCCTACCAGGCCGGCTTCCTCGACACGTGGACGCTGATGTCCTACGTCGCGGCGGCCACCGAGACGATCCGGATCAGCGCCAACGTGATCAACCTGCCGCTGCGGCCGCCGGTGGTGCTCGCCCGCAGCGCCGCCAGCCTCGACCTGCTCAGCGGCGGCCGGGTCGAGCTCGGGCTGGGCGCCGGCGCGTTCTGGGACGCGATCGCCGCGGTCGGCGGGCCGCGGCGCACCCCGGCCGAGTCGGTCGAGGCGCTCGACGAGGCGATCACGATCATCCGCGAGGTGTGGGACGACTCCAAGCGCGGCGGAGTGCGGGTCGACGGCAAGCACTACCGGGTGGCCGGGGCGAAGCGGGGACCGGCGCCGGCACACGACATCGGGATCTGGCTCGGCGCGTACAAGCCGCGGATGCTCCGCCTGGTCGGCCGGGCCGCCGACGGGTGGCTGCCCAGCCTCTACGGGCTCAAGGGCGGCCTCGCCGAACTGGACGCCGACAACAAGATCATCGACGAGGCGGCGGAGGAGGCCGGACGGGCGCCGGGCGAGGTGCGGCGGCTGCTCAACATCGGGCCGGACCACACCGAACCCGAGGAACTGGCCCGGTTCGCCCTCGAACACGGGATCTCGACGTTCATCCTGGCGGCCGACGACTCGGCGGCCATCCAGCGGTTCGGGTCGGAGATCGCCCCGGCGGTGCGGGAGATGGTGCGCCGGGGGCGCTCGGGGACGCGTACCGAAAAAGCGGAGGCTCCCTCGGAGCCGGCCCCCCGCCCGGTTGTGCAACCGACCCCGAAAACCCGGGCGAGCAAGCGGTGGGACGAGGAGGCGAGGCCGGTCGCGCCGCCGGCGCCGGCCGGTTTCCGGTACGCCCCACACGGCCGCGAAATCGGCCAGCACCTGATCGACGTGCACGGCATGCTCCGCGACGAGCTGCAGCGCATCCACGACGTGATCGCGCAGGTGAAGAGCGGTGCGCTGTCGGTGGCGGGCGCGCGGTCGGCGCTCAACGAGACCGCGCTGCGGCAGAACAACTGGGAGCTGAGCGCGTTCTGCGCCACCTACTGCACCCGCATCACCCAGCACCACGGCCTGGAGGACGCGCAGATCTTCCCGCATCTGCGGCGCTCCGACCCCGACCTGGTCCCGGTCATCGACCGCCTCCAGGAGGAGCACGTGGTCATCCACGAGGTGATCGAGGGCGTCGACCGGGCCCTGGTCGACCTGGTCCGCACCGACGGCGACTTCACCGCCCTGCAGAAGGCGATGGACGAGCTGAGCGACGCGCTGCTGTCCCACCTGTCCTACGAGGAGGAGCAGCTGGTCGAGCCCTTGGCCCGCTTCGGCTTCTACCCCGGCCAGGTGTAGGCCCTATTTGACGCGGCGGTGGCTGCGGGCGAGCATCGCGTCATAGTCGTGGTGCTCGTCCAGCCATCCGCTGAGGAACGGGCAGATCGGCACGACCGTGCGGCCCTTGCTCCGGGCGTCGTCCATGACGGCCCGGGCGAGCGCCGACCCGACACCGTGGTGCTCGAATTCCGGCTCCACCCCGGTGTGCGTGTAGGCGATGATCGGCCCGGTCAGCTGATAGGTCAGCACCCCGGCCAGCGTCCCGTCCTGCGTCCGCGCCTCGAACCGCTCCCGCTCCGGCACGTCGACAACCGTGATCTCCACCCGTCCATTGTTCACCTCCCGCCGCCACCCGGCCCATCTCGGGCCGGCGCCGACCTGGCTGCCGGGCACGGCGCCCCCTGGTGCTGCGATCGGGCGGGCCCTGGTCGGCGATCCGCGGGTGCTGATCCTCGACGAGCCGAGCCCCGACCTGGCCCGCGGGCCGTGACGGCGATCTTCCGGACGTTGCGGATCCGCACGCCTCGGGCGGGGCGATCCTCCTCATCGAGCAGAACGCGATGGCCGCCGACCCCGACCTGATCAGCCACTACGTCGGCCGCCCCCCGGAATGATGTCTGACCCCCGGCATAGGGTCGTTGGGTGCTCGTGCGGATTATCGGAACAGACCTGCCGGGGCGCGGCCCGGGCCCGGCGGCCGGCCGGCTGCGCCTCGGCAACGTCCACGTCGGGGTGCAGAAGAAGGCCGAGGTCGTTTCGCGGGTGCCGGCGTCCGAGCCGGAGGCGCGGTGGGAGTTCGAGGTCACCAGCCGCGAGGTCGACGGGCTGCTCGACGTGGGCGGGCCCTGGGTGCACGGGCGGCCCGGAGCCCGGTTCCTCTACCTGAGCTGGGGTGCGGTCGACGGATCGTCGTTCGCGATGTTCCGGCGGGCCAAGCTGATGTTCGGTGACATCCCGACCGAGTTGTTGCGCCGGGCCCACGAGGGGGCGGGGGTGCTGGTGGCCGAGCTCGGCCTCACCGACCGGGAGGGCGGGCCGGTCTGCGCCCGCGTGCGGCCGCCCGACATCACGTGGACCCTGCGGTGACTCCGCGGCCGGGCGCGTCGTCGGCCCGCTCCGATCCAGTGGAGCCCGCGGTCGGGCCGGTTGTGGCCGGTCCGGCGCGGACTCAGTCGGGTGCGGCCGTTTTGTCGGCAGAGGGGCGGCCGGTCGGGGCGGGAGCACCTCGGGGCGGCCCGGGCACCGCGGAGTCGGCTTCGGGTGATGAGGTGGTTGCGGCCGGATCGGGCCGGGGTGAGCTGGTGCGGGCGGGCACGCGGGTGCTGCACGGGTTCGTCGGGCGTGACGGGGCGATCAACCTGTGGGCCGAGACCGACGTCAGCAGCGGTGCCAAGAGTCCGGCTCACCCGTTCGCGGTCGAGGCCTCGCGGCTGCCGGTGGGCGACGCCCGGCCGCCGGCCACCGTCGTGCTGCCCTCGACCGGCGCCGGGCCGATGCCGTCGCCGCTGCTCGGGCTGCCACCGCGGCGGGGCCGGCCGAGGCTGCGGGCGTGGGAGGTTCCGGCGGTCACCGTGCCCTTCGTCGACGAGGAGCTGGCCGACGAGTTCGACGGGCGGGTCGCGCCCTCGCTGGGGTGGCTGATCGAGCTCTGCGGGTTCGCGGCCGACCTGGTGCGGCGCGGACGGGTGCTGCCCTCGGTGCGTCCGGCCGTGGCGGGGCGAGCGGGCCGTCCGGAGACCGGCGCCTGGCCCGCCGGGCGGTCGGAGGCGCGGTGGCGGCCGGTGATCACCGGGCTCGACGCGGCCCACCACGGCGAGCTGCTCCGGCGCCTGCCCGCCGCGGTACGGGCCGAGCGGGCGCGGCCCGGTGACGTGGCGCTGCTGCCGGCGGAAGACGTTCTCCACGTGGCATTGGAGCGGCTCGTCGACACGCTCGTGCGGATGCGGCTGACCGAGGCCGGGGTCGACATCGGGGACGGATGGCTGGCCGCGCTGACCGGCGAGCCCGGCTTCGCGGCCGCCCCGGGCCTGGTCGACGAGCTCACGACGCGGCTGGACGCCTGGCACGGTGACGCGGTCAGCGGGGCGGCGGTGCGGCTCTGCTTCCGGCTCAGCCACGTCGACGACCAGGACGACGAACTGCCCGATGCCACCGACCCCGCCCCGGCGGCGATCGCGCCCCGCGACACCTGGCTGCTGGAATTCCTGCTGCAGGCGGTCGACGAGCCGAGTGCGCTGGTCACCGCGGCCGACATCTGGCAGGACCAGTACGCGCCACTGCGCCGCTGGACCCGGCATCCCCAGGAACGGCTGCTCGGCGGGCTCGGACGGGCCGCCCGCCTCTACCCCGACCTCGACGCGGCGCTGCACGTGCCCCGGCCGGTCGACATGGTGCTCGACACCGAAGAGGCGCACCGGTTCCTCGGGCAGGCGGCGGCCCTCGAGGAGGCGGGCTACGGCGTGCTGCTTCCCCGCTGGTGGCGGGAGCGGCGAGGGCTCGGGCTGTCGTTCGAGGTGCGCACGCGCGACCCGATCACGCCGGTGCTGCGTGACCAGACGGCCGACCTGCGATCGCTCGTCGACTACCGCTGGGGGCTCGCCCTGGGCGGCGACCCGCTCACCGAGACCGAGCTGAAAGACCTGGCCAAGGCCAAGGTGCCGCTGGTCCGGCTGCGCGGCCGCTGGGTCTACCTCGACGAGCGGCACCTCGAGGCCGGCCTGCGGTTCCTCGGGCGGGGCGGCGGGTCGATGACGGCCGGCGAGGCACTGCGCACGGTCCGGCTGCTGCCGCCCGAGAGCCTGCCGCTGCCGGTGACCGCGTCGGGCGGTGAGGGCTGGGTCGCCGACCTGCTGACCGGTGAGCTGGAGCAGCGGCTGGAGCTGCTCGATCAACCCGAGGGCCTGGTCGGTGAGCTACGCCCGTACCAGAAAAGGGGCTTTTCGTGGTTGACCTTTCTTGACGGTCTCGGGGTGGGTGCCTGTCTCGCCGACGACATGGGGCTGGGAAAGACGGTGCAACTGCTGGCCCTGCTGCTGCACCGGCGGGCCGGCCCGACGCTGCTGATCTGCCCGCTGTCGGTGCTCGGCAACTGGCAGCGGGAGGCGGCCCGCTTCGCGCCTTCGCTGAACGTCACCGTGCTGCACGGCTCCAACCGGCCGGCTCCGGCATCCCTGGCCGGCGCCGACGTCGTCCTCACCACCTATGCGACCGCGACCCTCGACGCCGAGGAACTGGCCGCGGTGAGCTGGGACCGGGTCGTGCTCGACGAGGCCCAGCACGTCAAGAACGCGGCCTCGGCGGCGGCCAGGGCCGTCCGGCGCCTTCCGGCCCGCAGTCGCATCGCCTTGACGGGTACGCCGGTGGAGAACCGCCTGGCCGAACTGTGGTCGATCATGGACTTCCTGAATCCGGGCGTCCTCGCCAACGCCCACACGTTCCGCGCGCGCTTCGCGGTGCCGGTCGAGCGCTACGCCGACGAGGACGCGGCCGCCCGCCTGCGCCAGGCGACCCGGCCGTTCCTGCTCCGGCGGGTCAAATCCGACCCGGCCGTGATCACCGACCTGCCCGAGAAACGCCTCGTCAGACAACTGTGCGGGCTGACCGTCGAGCAGGCCAGCCTCTATCGCGCGGTGCTCGACGAGATGACGACCCGGCTCGGCGAGGCGCACGACAAGTGGAACAAGGGCATCGTGCTGGCCGCGATGACCAAGCTGAAACAGGCGTGCGTGCACCCGGCGCTCCTGCTCGGCGACGGGTCCCCGCTGCCCGGCCGCTCGGGCAAGCTCGAACGGCTGGAGGAGATCGTCGACGGCGCGCTCGCGGCGGGTGAGAGCGTGCTGTGCTTCACCCAGTTCGCGCGGTTCGGCACGATGCTCACCCCCCATCTGGCCGGGCGGTTCGGGGTGCCGGTGCGCTACCTGCACGGCGGCACGCCGCGGGCGGAACGGGACCGTCTCGTCGCCGAATTTCAGGCTTCCGCAACGCCCGGCATCTTCGTGCTGTCGCTGAAGGCCGGGGGCACCGGGCTCAACCTGACCGCGGCCAACCACGTGGTCCACATCGACCGCTGGTGGAACCCGGCCACCGAGGCCCAGGCGACCGACCGCGCCTACCGCATCGGACAACGTCGCGACGTGCAGGTGCACACGCTGGTCTGCCTCGGCACACTGGAGGAACGCATCGACCGGCTCCTGCTCGACAAGGGTGTGCTCGCCGAGCGGGTGGTCGGCAACGGCGAGGGCTGGCTGACCACGCTCTCCACCACCGAACTGCGCGACCTGCTCGTACTGGAACCGGAGGCGATCGGTGACTGACGGTCTCGCCCTGGCCTTCCTGGGCACCTTCGAGTCGCTGCGGATGGGGCCGACGTTCGCCCGCGGCCGCCGCGACGAACGGGCCGGGCACGTCCGCAACCTGATGATCTCGGGCAGCCTGGTCGTCGCGCAGGTGCGCGGCCCCGACGACCCGGCGGCGTTCCGGGCCCGGATCGCGGTCCGCGCGTTCGGGGCGTCGGAGTGGGCGCGAGCCGAGCAGGACCTGGCCGGGCAGGCACGCTTCGCGGCCGACCTGCTCGCCGGGCGGATGCCCCCGGGGATCGGCGAGATCTTCGCGGAGGCCGGGTTGAGCCTGGTGCCGCTCTCCCTCGACGAGGTGGCGATGGACTGCACGTGCGAGCGGTGGCCGATGCCGTGCGTGCATCTGGCGGCGGCGTGTTACGCGCTGGCGCGGACGTTCGAGGAGGATCCGTTCGCGGTTTTCGCCTGGCGGGGGCGGACGCGGGACGAGCTGTTGATGCATCTGCGGGAGTTGCGTAGCGCGTCCGCGGTGGCGGCGATGGATGCCGTGGCGGACGGCGGCGTGGCTTCCGCGCCTCCTGCTGACCGGCCCGACGACCTGGACGTGGCCGCCTTCTGGGGACTGGGCGGGCCACCGGCGCTGGTGCCGACCGGAGCGCGCCCGGGAGCCGTCACCCGGCCCGACGCGCTGCTCGACCAGCTCGACCCGCCGCCCCTGGCCCACGACGGCCGCCCGATAGTCGATCTGCTTCGCCCGGCCTACCGAGCCCTCCCCGAAAGGTAGCGGAGTCTGTTTTTCCACGATCGTGTTACACGATGAGGTACTCGCCAGTCACCTAACGTGAATATGTTGTTCTTCTCGAGGCATAACGCTTTGCTGAGAGAAGGTATGACATGAACCGAATTGCCCGGATGCTTACGATTACCAGCCTTGGCGTGTTCGCCGGCATCACGATCGGTGCCGGCCCGGCGATGGCGGCCGCGAACACCGGACAGGGTGCGGTGAAGTCCTCGACCGCCGACGCGACGGCGAAGCCGGGAGACCGGGTGGCTGGCTACTACGACAGCCGCATCGAATGCCGCATCGCCGGCCGGATCGGCGACCGCCTGGGCCGCTGGGACGACTGGAACTGCTACCCGGCGCGCGGCGGCTGGCACGACGGCGACTGGGTCCTGGTCGTCGACTACAGCTGGCACGGCGGCGGATCCCCGTTCGACCACGACGGATTCCCGTTCAACAACGATCACCACCACCACGGCGGACCCTTCCACGACCAGCACCACGGAATGAAGGGCACCATCAAGGCCGGCGCCGGCAACAACGTCGGCATGCCGTCGGCCACGCCGAACACCAACTGATCCACAGCCGCCGGCCGCACACACCGGCGACCGCAAGTGCTCAACGGGCCGCACCCATCGAGGCGCGGCCCGTTCCGCGCGCTGGTCGCGCTCATTGGTTCTTCGGCTCGCGGTGCTCACGGTGCTCACGGCGCTGACGGCGCTCACGGTGCTCACGCGCTCGCCGTGCGGCAGCGGCCCGAGAGTCGGTCGTCAGCGGCCCGGAGCTGGTGTGCCCACTGCGCGATCCCGTTGCGCCGGTGCTCGATTGCCCGGCTTGTAACATCTGTTCCCTCTTCGGCCACTACGCGATCGCGCGAGGGCCGAGGCCTGGGAGCCGCTGCCCTCCGCGCGACGGCCAGGAAAGGCGGTCAGCGCCGGAGTCGCAGGCTGTTGGTGACCACGGGCATCAAGGACAGGGCCAATCGCGGCGCTGGAGATCAGCGGGTCGCGGGGCCGGCGCCGGCGATCGGCCGGGCGACGACCTTGTAGCCGAACGCCCCACACCAGTTTGATCCGGATCGTGCGCCGGGCCAGCGCGATCGCGGTCGGCGCCGCGTCCAGGTCGTCGCGGACCAGGATGATATCGGCCACACCGTCGGTGCCGGTCACCACGGCCAGGCCGCAGTCGGCCCGGACGAGGGCGGGCGCGCCGTCGATGCCGGCGCCGACCATCGCCACGACGCGGCCCTCGGCCGGGAAGTGCTCGATGGTGTCGGCCTTGCCGGCCGGCAACGCCTCATCGACCCCGACCGCATCGGCGGCGGCCCGGTCGTCGCTGGTGAGTAGGACGGTCCGCAGGCCCATCTCCCGCACCGCGCCGGCCGCCGATGGCCTGACCGTGTCGGTCAGCAGCAGCCCGCCACAGACCTCACCGTCGATCGACACCAGCACCACCGTGCCATCGCCTCTGCAAACGGCTCCGGCCCACTACTCACGCCGACCGGGCCGGGTGGGCCGACCAGGCCGGGTGGGCAGCCGTGAGAGGTGGGCCGATCGCGCCGGGTGGGCCGATCGCGCCGGGTGGGCCGATCGCGCCGGGTGGGCCCGCGGCGCCGGGCGGTTCCATCAGCCCTGGTGGGCTCCCCGAGAGATGGAGCCGCCCCCTGCCGGGTGAGTCCGCCGGGCTGGGTGGGTCCGCCGGGCTGGGTGGGTCCGCCGGGCTGGCTGGGTCCGCCGGGCTGGGTGGGTCCGCCGGGCTGAGCGAGTCGGCCGGGCTGGGTGGGTCCGCCGGGTTGAGTGGGTCGGCCGGGCTGGGTGGGTCCGCCGGGCTGAGCGAGCCGGCCGGGCTGGGTGAGCCGGCCGCGTGGCCGGCTGCCCGCTGGGCGCGGGCTTCGAGCAGGGGCCCGGCCGGGGCGAGTTCCAGCTTGCGCCCGCACTGCGGGCATGGCCGAAACGCCTGATCGCGCACACTGGGGAACTCCACCGGGCTGTCGAGGAACCACAGGTGGCTTTCGGTCGCCCAGTGGGCATGCCATGGTGGTGCATGTCTCCCTGGTGGATCAGCCCGATGACTCCGTTGTCGTGGTGGTCCGTGGCGACCTCGATGTCGACAGTGCGCCGGTGCTGACCACCGCGCTCGATCAGGTGCTGGCCGTCCCGTTACCGCGGGTGGTGGTCGACCTGTCGGGCATCGGGTTCTGCGATTCGATCGGGCTGAGCGCGTTCGTGGTCGGCCATCACCGGGCGGCCGCGCTCGGCGGGTGGGTGCGGCTGGCCGCGCCGAGTGAGTTTCTCGTCCGGCTGCTCGACAGGGTCGGGTTGACGCCGGCGGTGCCGGTCTACCGTGAGGTCGCCGATGCGCTGGTCGACCGGGGCGCGTACTAATCTTCCGGCGTGCTCATCCTGCTGCCGCCGTCCGAGGGCAAGACGCCCGCCGCCACCGGTGAACCGGTTGATCTGGCCGGCCTGTGGCTGCCCGGTCTGACCACCGCCCGCAAGCGGGTGCTCACCCGGCTGGTGGCGCTCTGCCGGCGAACCAGCGCCCGGTCGGTGGCCGAGTCGCTGCGGGCGCTCGGGCTGACCGACGGCCAGCGGTCCGAGATCGCCCGAAACGGTGGGCTGGGCGAGGCGCCGGCGGCGCCGGCTTCGGAGATCTACACCGGGGTTCTGTACGAGGCGTTGGACGCGTCCTCCCTTCCTCCGCCCGCGCGCGCGTGGCTCGACGAGACCGTGGTCGTGTTCACGGGGCTGTGGGGCGTCGTTCGGCTGGGCGACCGCATCCCGGCCTACCGGTGCGCGATCGGCTCGACGCTTCCGGCGCCGGTGGGCGGGCTCACCGCGTACTGGAAAAAGGCGCTGAAAGCGCACCTGGACCGCGCGGCCGGCAACCGGCCGGTTCTTGATCTTCGCTCGGGGTCCTACGCGGCGATGTGGACGCCGCCCGCCGCGACCTCGGCCGCCGTGCGGGTCCTGCACGAGCGCACCCTGAACGGCCGGACTCAGCGGTCGGTGGTCAGCCATTTCAACAAAGCGACCAAGGGGCGCATCGTCCGGGCGCTGGCCGAGGCCCGGGCGGCGCCCGCGACCGTCGATGAGATGATCACGGCCCTGCGGGATCTGAAACTGACCGTCGAAGAGCAGCCGGCGGTGACCGGACGGCCCCGGCAGCTCGACGTGGTGGTGACCGAGCTCTAGCCGAACCGCCGAGGGACCTCCTCGGCCGTCCGGATCGTCACGCGATCCGCTCTTCTCCGTCACTGATCGAGATGAGATCGTTTATCCCTCACGCACAGCGGCGGAGTTGCTTCAACCTGTTCGCCCCCTGTAAACACCTACTGTTCCTCCGCCAGGGAACATGTTTCCGCCAACCGGGGAGGGTCGGTTGTCCACGACCGGCAATGGCCGCCTGCCCATCCGCAAGCGCATCACCGGGCACCGCGCGGCCGCGCGCACCGCCGGCACCCGCCGGCGCGACGACGACGGTCTCCCGCCGCCCGACGAGGGTCGCCGGTGGAACGAGACGCTGTCGTCGGCCGCCGTGATCCTGGCCGGTGTGCTGGTGGTGGTCGGGTTCGGCTTCGTGGCCAGCCGGGCCATGAGCTCGCACAGCGAGGCGCCCAACATCCCGGTGCCCGAGGCGCCGGCGCTCGGCGAGGTCACGCTGCCCTCGTCGTCGGTCAGCCAGGGCCTGATCCCGCTGACCAGCCCGTCGCCGTCGCCGTCGGACTCCTCGCCGTCGCCCACGCCGACCACCAAGGCCCCGCCCGACCCGGGTGCGCTCACGGTCACCAGCGGCGCGGTGCCGGGCACGGTCGACCTGTCGGCCGAGGGCAGCCGCGACTGGGTGCACTGGGGTGAGCAGAGCACGTTCTCGCTGGAACGCGACAAGAAGGGTGGCTTCGCCATCCTCGAGGGCGCGCCGACCGCGCCCCGGTTCCGGCACGCGCTGAGCCCGCAGCAGTTCACGTGGACCGGCGGCGACCCGGTCGACCACACCGACGGCACCACGACCGGCATCCGCACCTGCGGCAAGGGCAACGGCTTCAGCATCTCCGCGCCGGCCGGTGACACCACCCGCACGCTGAAGCTCTACGTCGGCATCATCTCGGGCAAGGGCCGCCTGTCGGCCGAACTCACCACCGGCAGCGCGAGCGCGTCGACCACGCTGCAGCAGAAGGACGGCACCTTCCACACCGCCGTTTTCACGCTGCGCTACCGGGCACCCAAGGACGGCAAGATCACGCTGCGCTGGAACACCGACGACGCATTCGGGACGGGATGCGGCGGGGTGGCTCTGCAGGCCGCCACGCTGCGCTAGGACATAAAGGGGATTGAGTGTTCGCGGGCTGGGGATCGTGGGTCGCCCGCTTCCGGTGGCCGGTCCTGATCGTCGCGCTTGTCGCGGTGGTCTCGGGCGGCCTCTGGGGGCTCGGCGTGTTCGGGCAGCTCACCGAGGGCGGCTACAACGACCCGCACAGCGAGTCGAGCCGCGCGGGGGCGATCGTGCAGCAGGCGCTCGGCACCCAGAGCGGCGACGTGGTGGCGATCTACACCCCGGTGGGCGGCAAGATCGGTGACGCGGGGCTGACCAAGGCGGTCAAGGCCCGGCTGGCGGCGCTGCCTTCCGCTGACGTCAAGGTCGTGTCCTCCTACTGGTCGTCGAAATCCGCCGCCTTCGCGGCCAAGGACAAGAAGAGCGCGGTCGCCGTGATCACGCTCGTCGGCCCGGACGACGGGGCCAAGCTCGACCAGTTCCGCGCGATCAAAGACTCGTTCTCGGTGCCCGGCGCGACCGTGCAGCTGGCCGGCGGGGTGCCGCTCAACGACGCCTCGTCCACCCGCTCCACGTCCGACCTCGGCAAGGCCGAGCTGATCTCGCTGCCGATCACGCTGATCCTGCTGCTGTTCATCTTCGGCTCGCTGGTCGCGGCGTCGCTGCCGGTGCTGGTCGGGGGCATGGCGGTGCTCGGCTCGTTCGGCATCCTGCACCTGATCGCCAACGGCACCCCGGTCAACTCGTTCGCGGTCAACGTGGCCAGCCTGCTCGGCCTCGGCATGGCGATCGACTACGGCCTGTTCATGGTCGGCCGGTTCCGCGAGGAACTGGCGGGCGACCGGTCGCCGGCCGAGGCGGTGAGCCGCACCATGGGAACGGCCGGCCGCACCGTGCTCTTCTCGGCCACCCTGCTGATGATCGCGCTGTCCGGCCTGTTGCTGTTCCCGCAGGGCTTCCTCAAATCGCTGGCCTACGGTGGCCTGGCCGCAGTCGGGCTCGCCCTCATCCTCTCGCTGACGCTGCTGCCCGCGATGCTGGCGATCATCGGGCGCGGGGTCGACAAGCTGCCGATCCGGCTGCCCCGTTCGGCGGGCGGCGAAAGCGTGTGGGCGCGCATCGGCCGGGCGGTGCTGAAGCGGCCGCTGCTGGTCGCGCTGCCCATCGTCGCGGTGCTGCTCCTGATCGCCTCGCCCGGGCTCGGCGTGCACTTCGGCGACAGCGACGAGCGGATCCTGCCGCCCGACGACCCGTCGCGCATCGCGGTCGAGACGCTCAAGGCGTCCTACCCGCAGTTCACCAGCAACGGCGTACAGATCGTCCTGCAGGGCACCCAGCAGACCGGGCCGTTCGCGGCGGCCGTCCGGTCGATTCCCGGCATCGACGAGCTCGGGCCGACGGTCAAGACCTCGTCCGGCGCGATCATGACGGCGACGCTGACCGACACCGACCCCTACAGCACGTCGGCCCGCGACGCGGTCGAGGCGATCCGCGACCTGCCGGTGCCGCCCGGCGCCTCACTGCTGGTCGGCGGCACGACGGCCCGCAACCAGGACAGCCTGAAAGCCACCGCGGCCAAACTGCCGCTGATGATCGGCCTGCTCGCCGGGGCCACGCTGATCCTGATGTTCCTCGCCTTCGGCTCGATCCTGCTGCCGATCAAGGCGGTGCTGGTGAGCGGCGTCAGCCTCAGCGCGACCTTCGGCATCCTCGTCTGGATCTTCGTCGACGGCCACCTCTCCGGCGTCCTCAACATCACCCCGGCCCCCCTCGAGGTCGGCACGGTCATCCTCATGGCGGCGGTCGTCTTCGGCCTCTCCACCGACTACGAGGTGTTCCTGCTCAGCCGCATGGTCGAGGCGCGCACCCGCGGCGCGTCGACCGCCGAGGCGGTCACCACCGGCCTGGCCCGCACCGGCCGCGTGATCAGCGCGGCCGCCCTGCTGCTGATCGTGGTGACCGGGGCGTTCGCCCTGTCCGCGGTCACTTCCATGCGGTTCGTCGGCATCGGCATGATCGTCGCCCTGCTCCTGGACGCCACGGTCGTCCGCATGCTGCTCGTGCCGGCCGTCCTCGGCCTCCTCGGCGACGCGGCCTGGTGGGCCCCCGGCCCGCTGCGGCGGCTTCAGCAACGGGCCGGCCTTTCCGAGTACGCGGGTGAAGAAGCCCCCGCCCCACCCGGCCGCCACGCCGCACCGGACGACACGGTGGTCTTCGCCCTGCCGGCCGCACCCGCCCGCCGAACGCCGCCGGCGCCGGAACTGCTCTACCGCGACGACGAGTTCCGCGAATGGCCGGGCCTGCTGGCCGAAATTCCGATGCCGGCCGACACGGTGGTCTTCCCCCGCTACTCGGACGGCACCGACAAGCAGAGCACAGTCCGCATCGAACTGGAGGCGGCGACGGTCTCGGCCGAGGCCGCCGCCGCAGCCGAAACAGTCGACGCGGAACTGGTCGAAGAGGGCGCGGCCGCCGCCGACATCGAGGCGACGGGCATCCTGACGCTGGAACCGCCTCCCACCGACGACATCACAGACGCCGAACTGCTGCCCGAGGCCGTCGCCGACGACCCGGTCGAGGCCCCGGGTACGGCCGAGGCCGACGAGCAGTTCGGAACTGCCGTGGCCGACGGACCGGCCCAGCTTTCCGGAACTGGCGTGGCCGAGCGGCCGGCTGGGTCTTTCGAGACGGCCGCGGCCGATGGGCCGGTCGAGGTTGGCGCGGCGGCTGCGGTCGACGAGCCGGTCGAGGCTGCCCGAACTGGTGTGGCCGAGGTCGCCGGAGCGGCTGCGGTCGACGAGCCGGCCGAGGGTGTCGTAGTGGCTGCGGTCGACGAGCCCGTCGAGGGTGCCGCGACCGCTGTTGTCGTTGAGGGCATCGGGGCCGCCGGAACCGCCGCGGTTGACGGGCGATCCGGGGGTTTCGGAGCCGCGGGCGACGAGCTGGCCGGGGTTGCCGGAGCGGCCGCGGTCGGCGAACCGGTCGAGGCTTTCGAAACGGCGACCGGCGATCTGGCCGGGTCGGGCGAGTCCATTCTCGCGGCGGACATGCTCGACGATGCTGGTGGCGAACCGGTTGAGGAGGTCGCGACGGCCGGGTCCGCCGGGGGTGGGGCGGCTGAGGACGCGTACGTCTCGGAGGCGCAACCCGGCGCCGAGCCGGAAGGCTCGTCGGACACCCCGTTGTTCGCCGGCGCCGGGAATGATTCTTACGCGGCGCTGTTCCCGGAGCTGTTCAATCCGGCGCCGGAGCCGGCGGCCAACCGCTATCCGGATTGGTCGTCGACGTCCGACGAGGCGTTCTTCGCGCCGGCGGCGCCCGACCCGTTCCTCTACCGGACGGAGGTGCCGGCGGCGGAGGACGAACGCTACGTGACCCTCACCCCGGCCGAGGACCAGGCCGCGGAGGAATCACCGGTCGCCAGCCTGGGCGAACGCCTGGCCGCCGAGGGATTCGGCACCCTGTCGCCGGGCGTGTCACCGACCGAGCCGCCATCCCGTCCGTTCTCCTCGTTCGCTGGGCCGGCCGCCGAGCCGCTCGCCGAGCCGGCCGCCGAGCCGCTCGCCGAGCCGGCCGCCGAGCCGCTCGCCGAGCCGCTCGCCGAGCCGCTCGCCGAGCCGCTCGCCGAGCCGCTCGCCGAGCCGCTCGCCGAGCGGCCCGCTGAGCCAGCCGCTGAGCCCGCCGACGGGCCGGAGCCGGAACGCGCCCCTGCGGTGGTGCACCAGCCCTCCTCGTCCGCCGAGGAGGCGAGGCCCTTCGCGGCGTCGTTGCCGGAGGACACCCCTGCGACGCCCGAGCCGGTTGCCTCCCGACCGGGTTCGTTGACATCGTCGGCGGATCCGGCGGCCGAGCCGATTGTCTCTTCAGCCGGGGCGGCGGGAGAGTGGTCGCCTTCATTGGCGGAACCGGATTCCGGGCCGGTCGCGGAGTCGGCGGCCGAGCCGATTGTCTCCTCAGCCGAGGCGGAGGGAGAGTGGTCGGCTACATCGGTGGATTCGGGTTCTGAACCAGTCGCGGAGCCGTTGCGGCGACGCACTCCCGCGGCGGAGGAGCCGCCGTTCGCCCCGCCGGCCCGGGAGCCGGCTCCGATGCCGTTCGAGGAGCCGCTGCCGCACCGTAGCCCGGCGGCGGCGTCCGCCGACCGGCCGTTCGCTTCGTCGCCCGTGCCGGTTCCGGAGCCGGCGCCGGTGGATCGGCCGTTCGCCGCGCCGGTTTCGGCTGACCGGCCGTTCGCACCGCCGGTGGAATCGGTTTCGGAAATGGACGGGGCGCCGGTTTCTGAGCCTCCGGAGCGAACTCCGGTATTCGAGGCCCCGCCATTCGAGCCGTCTTTGGTGCCGGTTTTCGATCCGGCCCCGGCGACGAGCTCCGAGCCCGTTTCCCCAACCGCGCCGACTTTCGACCGCACGCCCGCCCGCGATTCCAGGCCCGCCCCCGAAGCCTCGCCGGCCGAGCGGGCATTGCCGCCGGCTCCCGCTTTCGAACCTGCGCGGCCGGTTGAGGAGCGCCGCCGCCCCGCCGACCTGAGTGAGGTCGCGGCGGCGTGGCGTCAGGTCATCGAGCACCGTTCGGCCCCCGAGCGTCCCGCCGATCTGGCCGGATATGTCGGCCACAGTCCGCGTAAAGCGGAGGACGCCGAGCAGCCGAGGCCGGCCCGGCCCACCGATCTCGGCAGCTACACCGCGTCGCCGCCCGAGCTGACCGGCGGCTGGCGCCCGGCGATCGCCGGCCGTGAGGCGCGCCCGGCCGACCTCGGCCAGTACGGGCAGACCTGGCAGCAGGAGACCTGGCACCGCCCCGAGCACCTGGGTGACGAGCCGCCGAAGCGTCCGGCGACCCTCGCCGACCATGTACCGGCGCCGCGCCGGCCGGAGGACGGGCCGACGCGGGACCTTTCCGGGTACGGCGACCAGGAAGAAAGCCCCGAAGTACGCCGTTAGTAAGCACCTAGTAAACCGACCATTAAACGACAACAGTCAATTTGTTGGTATCTGGCTAACGCTTCTCGCTCCGCGTATTAACCACACGCCCGGAGCGTGAGCGACCATGACGCTTCATCGACGCACGTTCATCCTCGGTGGTCTGGCGGCCGCCGGCGGCGTGGCGATCGCCTCGCCGGCCGCTGGGGCCGCCACCCCGTTCCCGTTCAAGCTCGGTGTGACCTCCGGCGACCCGGCGCCGGACAGTGTGGTCCTCTGGACGCGGCTGGCGCCGAGCCCGCTGAACGCCGACGGCCAGGGCGGCATGCCGAATGCCGACGTCGCCGTGGACTGGCAGGTGTCGACCTCGGAGACGTTCGGCACGCTGGTCGCCAGCGGCACCGTGACCGCCCACTACGCCGAGGCCCACTCGGTGCACGTGGTCGCCGGTGGGCTCAACCCGGATGCCGAGTACTACTACCGGTTCCGGGCCCAGGGCTTCCTCTCGCCGGTCGGCCGCACCCGTACGACTCCGGCGGTCACCACGGCCAGCAGCTTCACGATGGCGTTCGCGTCGTGCGCCCACTACGAGACGGGCTACTACACCGCCTACCGCGGCATCGCGAACGACCGTCCGGACGTCGTGCTGCATCTGGGCGACTACATCTACGAGGGCGCCGCCCGTACCGGTCAGGTGCGCGCCCATCTGGGCGCCGAATGCGTCTCGCTGGCCGATTACCGCCGCCGGTACGCCCAGTACAAGTCGGACCCCGATCTGCAGGCCGCCCACGCCGCCGCGCCGTGGATCGTCGTCCCGGACGACCACGAGGTGGAGAACAACTACGCCACCAACACGCGGGCGGACAGCAGCCCGGCCCTGACCAGTGCCCAGTGGGTGGCCCGCCGCACCGCCGCCTACCAGGCCTACTACGAGAACATGCCGTTGCGCCCGGCGTCCAAGCCGAGCGGCAACAGCATTCCGCTCTACCGCCGGGTCCGCTGGGGTTCGCTGGCCACCTTCCACATGATGGACACCCGCCAGTTCCGCGACGATCAGGCCTGCGGGGACGGCTGGAAGGTGTGCTCGGACGCCGACTCCACCACCCGTACGATCACCGGGACCGCCGAGGAGGCGTGGCTTCTCGACGGCCTCGGCCAGCACCTGGGTAATTGGGATTTCATCGGCCAGCAGGTGTTCTTCGCGCGGCAGTTCGATTCGACCGGCGCCGCCAACATGGACGCCTGGGACGGCTACCGCCAGAGCCGGGCCCGCATCCAGCAGGGCTGGCGGGATCGCAGTGTGCGTAACCCGGTGGTGCTCAGCGGCGACGTGCACCGGGCGTGGGCCAATGAGCTCAAGGCCGACTATTCGACGTCGACGAGTGCGGTGATCGGCACCGAGCTGGTCTGCACCTCGATCACCTCGGACGGCGACGGCAACGGCAGCACCACGATCCCGAACGTGGCCACCAACCCGCACCTGAAGTTCTATCAGGACCGTCGCGGCTACACGCTCGCCAGCGTCACGCCCAGCCAGGTCAAGGCGGACTTCCGCAGCGTGGCCAAGGTCAGTGAACACGGTGGGGCGATCACCACCGCGAAGTCGTTCGTGATCCTCGACGGCAAGCCCGGCCTCCAGACCGCGTAAAGGAAAATCGTGCTGCTGAACATCGCTCTCGCCCTCACGGTCTCCTGGCAGACCGCCAACACCGTGTCCACCAACGAGCAGAGTGCCCCGCAGATCGCCACCAACCGCAATGGCCAGGTCGCGGTCGTCTGGCAGGACGACCGGGCCAGCGCCGGCCACCCCGAGATCTATCTGCGCCTGTGGTCGAACGGGACCGCCGTCTACGAGAAGAAGCTGTCGCCGGGCGGCACCGCCGGCGTCAACTGGACCCACGTGCAGCCCGACGTCAGCCTGGACGACAAGGGCGACGCGGTCGTGGTCTGGGCCGACGACCCGGACGGCAACGGCGTGCACAACATCCCGTTCCGGGTGGTGTCGCCGACCGGCGCCATCCTCGGTCAGGGTGACGCCAACGCGAGCGCCGACGGCGACCAGATCCACCCGCACGTCGCGGTCGACCCGGACGGCGCGCCCACGAGCACGACCGCGGTCGCGTTCACGGTGGCCTGGGAGGACATCCAAGGAACCACGCACACGATCAAGGCCGCCGGTTACACCGGCACCACCACCAAGGCGTACGAGAAGATCGTGTCCGCGACCACGGGAGCCAACCACAGTCCCGATGTGGCCGTGAGCGCCTCCGGGGATGCCACGGTGGTGTGGGAGTCGGGGAGCAACATCGGTCTCACCCGCGTCGCCCGCGCGAACGGCGCCGCCCTGCTCAGCATCCGCAACGCCAACACCCAGGCCGCCGGTGCGCAGACGAAGCCGGCGATCGCCGAGAACTTCGCCGGCGCCTTCTCGGTCGCGTGGGAAGGCAGCCAGGGAGTGTGGGAACGTTCCTATGACGTCGCCGGCCTTCCCGAGAACGCCGGCGACGTCCAGGTGACCACCGCGGGCGCTGGGCCGAGCGTCGGCATCGACGACCAGGGCGGCCTGATGGTCGGCTGGACGGCCGGCGGGGTCGACGGCTGGCTGCGCGGCCTCAACCCGGACGGCACCGCGGCCGGCCGGCCCGCTGCCCAGGTGCTCACCCAGGTCGCGACCGGCAAGCAGTACGAGTACACCCTCGCGGTCTCGCCCTGGGGTGAGGTGGCGGTCGCCTACACCGACGACAACGACGGCAACGGCTTCGACCAGGTGATCATGGGGCTGGGGGCGGCCGACACTCAGTAACGGAAGGCCGACGGGTCGACGTCGGCGATCGTCTCGGTGAACGTCCAGAAGTGCCCGGCCAGATCCATGGCCTCGTACTGCCGTTCCCCGTACTCGAAGTCGGTCGGCTCCATCACGATCGTGGCACCGGCCGCCCGGGCGTGCGCACAGTGCGCCCGGGCGTCCTCGACCCGCACCATGACCGATGCGACGACCTGGCCCGGCACCGGCGGCGAACGATGGCTGCCGGTGTCGGCCACGATCAGGTCGCCGTCGCCGAACCGCATCTGTGACCGGTGGTTCTCGCCGACCCGCACCCGTTCCACGAAGCCGAAGGCGGAAGTGAGCCACGCCACCGCGGCCCGCACGTCGGGATAGCTCAGCACCGGGATGACCGTGGCGATCGGAGCCGAACGATTAGTCCGCATGGCAGAACATCTAACCAGCCCAAGTACAGTCTTGGGGCGATGGAGAACCGAATCGACCCCGAAAAGCTCGCCGAGTGCCTGGCCGTCATCCGAGCGGCCGAGGCCCTTCCGCCCGAGCACCCCGACGCCGTCGCGCTGCGACGGGCGACCGCGGGCCTGTTCAAGACGGTCAAGTTGCAGCGCCGGCGGGACCGGCGCGACGCGATCCTGGCCGCCGACAACGCGGTCACCGCGGCGACCGCGACCGGCGCGCCCGGCCGCATCGACGACGAGACGGCCGGCATCCCGCTGAGCAGCGCCACGGCCGGGGCGAGCGCCGGGGTGCTGCGGCAGCCGCGCGGCTGTTACGTCTGCAAGCAGCGCTACACCCAGGTCGACGCGTTCTATCACCAGCTCTGCCCGGACTGCGCGGTGCTCAACCACGAGCGCCGGGACGCCCGCACCGACCTGACCGGCCGGCGGGCACTGCTGACCGGCGGCCGCGCCAAAATCGGTATGTACATCGCGCTGCGCCTGCTCCGCGACGGCGCCGACCTGACGATCACGACCCGGTTCCCGCACGACGCCGTCCGCCGCTTCACCGCGATGCCGGACAGCGCCGACTGGCTGCACCGGCTGCGGGTGGTCGGCCTCGACCTGCGTGATCCGGCGCAGGTCAGCGGCCTCGCCGACGCGGTGGCGGCCCGGGGCCCGCTCGACATCCTGATCAACAACGCGGCCCAGACCGTGCGGCGGTCGCCGGGGAGTTATGCGGCGATCGTGGCGGCCGAGAAGGAGGCGCTGCCCGGCGGCCCGCTGCCCGAGCTCGAATACTTCGGCGTGGCGAGCAAGAGCCCGGCGGCCGTCCTCACGGAAGGCAAGACCCGACTGACCGCGCGGCAGGTCACCGAAATGGCGCTCACGGCCCGGCAAACGATCATCGACGCCGGTGGCCTGGTGCCCGACATCGCCCCCACCAACAGCTGGAGCGACCGGGTGCACGAGGTCGACCCGCTCGAACTGCTCGAGGTGCAGCTGTGCAACGTGACCGCCCCGTTCATCCTGGTCAGCCGCCTGCGTGAGGCGATGCGCCGGTCGGAGCACCCGCGCCGCTACGTGGTCAACGTCTCGGCCATGGAGGGCATCTTCAAGCGCGGCTACAAGGGCGCCGGCCACCCGCACACCAACATGGCGAAGGCCGCGCTCAACATGCTGACCCGCACCAGCGCGGTCGACATGTTCGCCGACGGCATCCTGATGACCAGCGTCGACACCGGCTGGATCACCGACGAGCGACCGCACCCGACCAAGATGCGCCTGCACGAGGAGGGCTTCCACGCCCCGCTCGACCTGGTCGACGGCGCGGCCCGGGTCTACGACCCGATCGTCCGCGGCGAGAAGGGCGAAGATCTGTACGGCTGCTTCCTCAAGGACTACCGCCCCGTCGACTGGTGACCGCATGATGGTCCGATGATCGGAACCCTGCGCGCGGTCGCGCTCGACACTCCCGACGCCCGCGGCCTCGCCGCGTTCTATCTGGCCCTGGGTGGCTGGACCGAGCGGTCGGCCGACGACGAGTGGTTCGTCATCGAGGCGCCGGACGGCTGGCGCATCGCCTTCCAGCTCAGCCCCGGCCACGTCGCGCCGCGCTGGCCCGACCCGGCCTTCCCGCAGCAGGCCCACCTCGACCTGCGCGTGCCCGACCTCGAGGCCGGCGCGGCCCGGGCGGCCGAGCTGGGCGCCACCCTGCTGCGGAAGAACGAGGCCTGGTACACCCTCGCCGACCCGGCCGGGCACCCGTTCGACCTGTGCCTGTTCCCGGCCAAGGCGGAGACCACGCTGATGGGCGTCATGCTCGACTGCCCCGACGCGAAGGAGCTGGGCGCGTTCTACGCCGAGCTGCTCGGCAAGCCGGTCACCTACGAGGGCGAGGGCGTGGCGATGATCGGCGAGGACGGCGCCCAGCCGATCATGTTCCAGCAGATCGCCGACTACCGGGCACCGCGCTGGCCCGACCCGGCCTACCCGCAGCAGCTCCACATCGACGTCACGGTCGACGACGTCGACGCGGCCGAGGCGGCGGTGCTCAAGCTGGGCGCGACCTCACTGAACGCGAGCGGGGACAACTGGCGGGTCTACGCCGACCCGGCCGGCAAGCCCTTCTGCCTCTGCTGGGACTGAAGCGTCTCCTGGGACTGAAGCCTCTGCTGGGACTGAAGCATCTCGACGACCGCCTCATAGTCGCGGTCGGGCGCGGACGGCCGCCAGCGCAGGACGACCACGACCAGCATCGCGAACATGACCACCTCGCTCACGGCCAGCGCCCGATACGCACCGAGGCGCTGGTCGGCGGCGAGGCTGTGCACCCACGGCAGGTCGAGCGCGGTGTAGAGGTTCGCGCTCGCCGGCCCGTCGCCGATCAGGCGCCCGCGGCCGGCGATCGCCGCCGCGAGCACGATGTCGAACGGCATCGCGACCAGCAGCAGTCCGAGACGGATCAGGCTCGGTGCCGGGTCGGGCGTCGGGTCGGCGCCGATCACCGTCCACGCGAACAGGTAGCCGATGACCAGGAACACCAGGTCCATGCCCAGGTGGGCCCAGTGGAAGCGCACGGTGAGGTCGTAGGCGTCGGTGAAGTAGAGCAGGAACGGCGCCCCCACGAACAACAGCGTCACCACGACCGGTCTCGTCAACGACCGTTTCGCGCCGGCCCACCGCAGCCACTCGCGCGGCCCGGGCGGATCACCCGGCTTCAGCGCCTCCGACGCCAGGGTCAGCGGCGCGCCGAGCGCCAGGAGCATCGGCGCGAGCATGCCGACCAGCATGTGGTCGACCGCCTCGAGGCTGAACATCGCGGGCGCGTACCGCCCCAGGCCCGACGACGTCGCCAGCAGCAACACCGCACAACCGGCGAGCCAGGCGGTGGTCCGGCTCCGCGGCCACGGCCGCTGGCGGCGGCGCACCCCGATGACGTACGCGGCGGCCAGCGCGACACAGAGCGGAACGAACAGTGGCTCGAACCGCCAGTCGGCCAGCAACCGCACCAGGGTCGGCGGCGCGGTCAGGTCGTAGCCGAGCAGCGACTGCTCGCCGGTCACCGCGTCGATCAGGAACTTCGGCGCCGGCAGGTCGGTCAGCCCCACCGACAGCCCGAAGGCGGCGGCCAGGGCCGCCAGCTCGACGGCCAGCAGTCGCCCGGGCGCCGGCCGGTCGGTGAGCAGCTTCTTGCGTACGCCCAGAAGCGCGACCATCAGGCCGGCCTTGACCAGCAGCAGCGCGCCGAACCCGGTCGTCAGCCAGCTCCGGCCCGGCGCCAGCACCACCGCGTCGACCACGCCGGAGAAGACCACGACGCACCAGCAGCCGAGCGACAGCCGGGCGTAGCGGCGCAGCGCGGCCGGACGGTCGGCGCCGAGCCCCCGCGCGCGGACCAGCGCGATCAGCGTGCCGAGCCAGACCACCGCGGCGGGGATGTGCAGGGCGATCGCCGCGGTGGCGATGTCGTGGCCGGTGTCCGAAGCGGAGTGCCCGGCGGTGATGACCGGCAGCAGGGCGAGGACCGCGAGCGCGCTCAGCACCGGGGTGGCCCGCCAGTGCAGGGTGCGACGGGCGGCGACGGCCAGGGTCGCCGCGAGGACGGCCGTGACCAGCCACGCCTTGGGGCCCGGGAGCGTCCACGTCGCCACGGCCAGGCCGTCGAGGTTGAGCATCCGGCGCAGGGGGAGCCCGGCGGTGGCCGCGGTGTCGAACGGCCACAGGACGAGCGCGGCGGCCGCCCAGACGAGCGCGGCCCGGCCGGCCGTGCGGAGAGCGGCGAACGCGGACGGCGAGATCAGGCCGGACTCCCGCCGCCGGGTGAAGAACGCGGCGAACACCAGCGCGCCGGTGCACACGGTCGCGGCGGCGTCGACGACCAGGCGCAGGAGCGGGTCGCCGACCCGGACCACGGCGCCCGGATCCTCGATGCTGAGCGACGTGTAGGGGAACTTCCCGGCCACGAGGCTGATCGTCAGGACGACGGTCGCGCTGCCCACGGCGTACGCGAAAAGCGTGAGTGACCGGCGCCGCCGGTCTTCGGAGATCACCCGGCGGATAGTACGTCGACCGATGATTTACCGGCCGGTCGCCGGTCTCTACTGTGAAGGCACACGACGGGGAGGCCTCGTGATCGGACTCGAATCGCTGCGGTGGGTGCTGACCGCGGCCTTTGTCGTGGCCTCGGCCTACCACCTGGCCCGGGTGCCGCGAGCCCTCGGCGGCGAGCGCGTCTCCGAGGCGGTCCACCTCGTGATGGGCCTCGCGATGGTCGCCATGATCTGGCCGTGGGGCCGCGTCGTCCCGGCCCCGGTGTGGGTCGCCGTGTTCACCGCCTCGACCGGCTGGTTCGCCGTGCGGGCGCTGCGGTCGGCGGGCCGGCGGGTCGTGCTCGGGCTGTTCGCGACGTCGATGGCGGCCTGCGCGTGGATGGGTGCGACGATGCCGGCCCAGGCGTCCCCGGTCGCCATGGACGGCATGGCGATGTCCGGGGGCGCCGGCCGGCTGACCACGGCGGGCCTGATCAGCGGCCTGCTCGGGGGTTACCTGGTGGTCGCGGCGGTCTGGTGGTTCGCGCGCGGCCTGCGCCTCGGCGGCCTGGCGACCACGCCGGCGCCCGGGCCGCGGCCGTTGAGCTGGTCCGCGCTCTGCCACGGGCTGATGAGCGCCGGCATGGGGCTCGCGCTGCTCGCTATGGCCTGACGGCGTCCAGGAGACGCCGGAGCTTGGCCGCCCGGGCCGGGTTCCCGTGACCGACCCAGGCGACCCGGCCGGTCAGGTGGGCGATGAAGTCGGGGTGGCCGTCCCGGTTCGCCGCGGCGATCCCGTTGGTGGCGGCGTCGTGGAGGATCGCGCGGAGACGGTCGTACTCCTGGCGGGGTGCCGCCGGGCGCGAGTTGACCACCAGCCCGGCCAGCCGCTGGCTCTGCGACCGCCGGCCGACGTGGGTCTTGTCCGGCCGGACCCGGAAGCCCTCCTCGAGGACGATCCGCTCGACGGTCGCGATGAGCCGGGCCGGTACCCTTCCCCCTTCGATGTCGCCGGAGAAAGCCAGGTCGTCGGCATAGCGGCCGTAGGACATGCCGGAGGCGCGGGCCAGCCCGTCGAGGCGCCGGTCGAGCCGGTAGGCGCACAGATTGGCCAGAGCCGGCGAGGTCGGAGCGCCCTGCGGAAGGTGCGGAGTGCGCAGCAGGGCGGCCAGGGTGGGATCGGGGGCGGCCCGAAGGACGGCGGCGGGAGTGCGGGTGGTGGTGAGCGCGGTCAGGGTGTGGGCGACCGGTTCGGGATAGCCGGCGCCGCGGAACAGCCCGTAGATCCGGGCCGCGGTGACGCTGGAGAAGAACGCCCGCAGGTCGAGGCTCACCACCACGGCCCGCCCGGCGTGCCCGGCGGCGAAGGTGTGCGCCCCGCGGCCGGGAACGAAACCGTGGGCCCGCTCGTGCACCGGCACCACGGCCAGAATCTGCTCGAGGAGCAGCCGCTGGATCGCCTTGAGCCGGGGCTTGGGCGCCTCGATCAGCCGGTGGGGGAGCCAGGTGTAGCGGTAGTGGCGCAGCCGTTCGTCCCGCGCGTAGCGGTTGATCTCCCGCCGGTCGGCGAACCAGTCCAGCGCGTCGCCGTCCAGGCCGAGAAACGCGGCCAACTCGGCCAGGTCACCGAGGGCGGGCAGCTCCCATCGCATCCGTACGGCCCGGGTCGGCACCACGAGCCGCCGCCGGATGACGGCCCATTCCACGAGGCCGCCCCACGGCGCCTCCGCTTCTCCGCCCCGCCGGCCTTGTTCGGGGGCCGGTCGGTCTCGCCCGGCGGCTTGCCGGTCTCGCCCTGGTTGCGGGTCTCGCCCTGGTTGCGGGTCTCGCCCTGGTTGCCGGCCGAGGCTCAGCAGGAACCGGCTCAACTCGCGGGGCCGGTCGGCCGGTTGATGCGGATAGGCCCGGAGCACCTCCGAAACCAGCCGCCGCCGCCACCGCGGCCGGCCGCCGACCGTGCCCCGGACGGCCTCGAGCATCGCGTCGCGCCGCCACTCGACGGCGAGCAGCGCGTCGGCCAGGGCGGCCGCGACGTGGCCCCGCGGCTGCTTACGCGGGGCGAAGGCAGCGTGCCCCGACGATTCCCGGTCGTGCCGGCGCCGGACTGCGCGAAGCGCGGAAGCGCGCCGGCGATGCGCTGCGGTGGTCAATCGCTCGCCCTCGGGGGTACCCCGAAGAGACCCTCGGCACGTCGGAGACGCGCGACGGTCAGCTCGGGACACGCTGCCATCCGAGCAGCATAAGGACCTCGGTCCAGCCGTGACGGCCGGTTGCATGCTGGGCGGATGACGACGCTCGCGCTGGGATCGGTGGCCGCCTTCGGACTGGCGCTTCTGTCGGCGGTGGCCGGCTTCGGTGGCGGGGTGTTGCTGCTGCCGGTCTTCACCGCGTTGTTCGGGCTGCGGGTGGCCGTGCCGATGCTGACGCTGACGCAGGTGTCGAGCAACGGGTTCCGGGTCTGGCTCAACCGGCGGGAGCTGCGATGGCGGCTGATCGGCTGGTTCGCCGCCGGCGCGGTGCCGTTCGCGGTCGCCGGCGGACTGCTGCTCGCGCACGCGCCGCTCGGGGCACTCCAGCGGCTGCTCGGCGCGTTCCTGATCGGCGTCGTGGTCTGGCGGCGGTGGAATCCGCACCCCCGCAAGCCGGCCGACCCCAGCTTCGCCGCGGTCGGGGCGGCCTCGGGTCTGGGCTCGGCCCTCCTGGGCTCGGTCGGGCCGCTGACCGGGCCGTTCTTCCTGGCGTACGGGTTGACACGCGCCGCCTACATCGGCACCGAGGCGGCCGGTGCGCTCACCATGCACCTGTCCAAGATCGCGGCCTACGGCGCCGGCGACCTGCTGACCGGCAAGGTCCTGCTCTACGGTGCCGCGCTGACTCCGGCCACGTTGGCCGGAGTCTGGGTGGGCAAGAGGGTCGTCGGACGGATCAGCGACCGGGTCTTCGTGCTCCTGGTCGAGATCGGCCTGGTCGCCGCCGGCATCCTGTTTCTCGCCGGCCTGTGATGTCGCCGGGAACTTCCGCGGCCGGTGCGGCGACTACTCGAAAACCGTCCAATCAAGGAGATCAACGGTATGGCGTTCAGCGCGCGCGTGGTCGTCGCCGTGTCGGTGGGAGTGCTCGGGGCCGGCCTGGCCGGCGCACCCGCGTTCGCTCACGTCGAGGTGGAGGCCGACAAGGCGCAGGCCGGGGCCCGCGACGTGACGGTGACCTTCCATGGCGAGGCCGAGTCGGGCAGTGCGGGCATCCGGTCCGAGCGGGTCGTGCTGCCGAGCGGCATCGCGCCGGCCGGCGTGCGGCTGGTGAAGGCGCCCACGGGCTGGAAGTTCACGGCGGCGGCGGACGGGTTCACGGTCGCCGGGCCGGCGCTGAAGGTCGGGCAGGACGCCGAGTTCGCGGTCCGGCTGGCGCAGCTCCCGGCCGACGCGACGACGCTGTCGTTCAAGACGCTCGAGACCTACGGCGACGGCGAGATCGCCCGCTGGATCGAACTGCCCGAGGCGGGCCGGCCCGAACCCGACCACCCGGCCCCGACGATCAAGCTGAAGGCCGCCGCCGAGCCGGCCGGTCCGACCGCCGCCCCGAGCGCCGGCCCGAGCGCCGCCCCGAGTGCCCCGGCCGAGACCAGCGCCGCTCCGGCCGCCGCCGGGAGTTCCACGGCCGCAGCCGACCGGGCCGACCCGGTCGAATCCGGCAGATCGGGCGCCGTCTGGTGGATCGTCCCGGCCGTCGTCCTGATCGCCGCCGTTACCGGCCTGCTGCTCTGGCGACGCCGGACCGCGTCGGCGTGAAGAACCCGTGCGCCGGGCCGGCGTGAAGAACCCGTGCGCCGGGCTGGCGTGAAGAGCCCGTCCCGTCCCCGGGCCGGCACGAAGAAGCCGGCGGGCCGGCTCCGCCGCCTATCCGGCGCCGCCGGGACGTGGAAAAGTGGGACCCATCCGCGGCCGGCCGGGCGCCGAATCCCTCGCCGAATGACGTAGCGGCGAAAGGCGGACCCCCATGGCGGAGCGCGGCACCAGCCGCCGGCCGGAGCACTTGAGGCCGGTGCCCCCACCCGACCCGGCGGGCCCGGCCGACCCCGGTGAGCTGCTGCGGGCGGTCGCCCGTGGCGACGAGAGCTCGTTCGGCCGGCTCTACGATCTGGTCGCGCCCCGGGTCTACGGCCTGATCCGGCGGGTCCTGCGCGACCCGGCGCAGGCCGAGGAAGTCGCCCAGGAAGTGCTGGTCGAGGTGTGGCGCACGGCGGCCCGCTTCGACGCGTCGCGCGGTTCGGCGACCGCCTGGGTCTTCACGATCGCGCATCGCCGGGCGGTCGACCGGGTGCGGTCCGAGCAGGCGGCGGCCGACCGGGTGCTGCGGGCCGGTGCGGCCTCGGTCGAGACCCCGTACGACGTGGTCGCCGAGGAGGTCTCCGGCCGTCTCGAACGCCAGCAGGTGCGCGGCTGCCTCGACGTCCTGACCGAGTTGCAGCGTCAGGCGGTCACCCTCGCCTACTACCAGGGCCACAGTTATCCGCAGGTCGCCGAGCTGCTCAACGCGCCCCTGCCGACCATCAAGACCCGGATGCGCGACGGTCTGATCCGCCTGCGGGACTGCCTCGGCGCGGGGGTGACGGCATGATCGCCCGCGTCGACGGACCGGTGAACGGCCGCACGGAGGTGTCAGCATGAGCGACGAGATCCATGCGCTGGTCGGCGCCTACGCGCTCGACGCGGTCGACGACGTCGAGCGGGCCGCCTTCGACCGGCATCTGCGTGACTGCGACGCCTGCCGGGTCGAGGTGGCCGAGTTGCAGGCGACGGCGGCCCGGCTGGCCGACGGCACCTGGTCGGTGCCGCCGCCCTCGCTGAAGGACAACGTGCTGGCCGAGATCGCGACGACCCGTCAGGTCGCGCCGCTCGCTCCGGCCCGGTCCCGCCGGTCCGGCTCGCTGCGGCTCCGCCTGACGGCCGCGGCCGCCGCGGTGGTCGCGGCGGTGACGGCGGGCACGGCTGTGTTCGTGGTTCAGGAGGATCGCGTACGCCAGGAGCGCGCGCTCGCCGAGGCCGCGCGTTCCGGCAGTGACCGGGTGCGGGCCATCCTCGCCGCCCCCGACCTGGTCGTACGGCAGAGGGACCTGACGACCGGCGGCAAGGTGACCGTCGCGTCGTCCACTCTGCAGGACGCGGGCGTGATCCTGCTGACGGCCTCGGAGGCCCCGCCGGAGGACCGGGTCTTCGAGCTGTGGACGCTGCACGGCGCGAACGCGGCACCGGCCGGCACTCTCGACCCGGGCCAGACGCACGTTCTGCAGGTCGTCGAGGGGTTGCCCGGTTCGTCGGAAGTCGGCGTCACGGTCGAGCACCACGGTGGTTCGGCCACGCCGACGCTGCCGATGGTCGGCGACGTCAAATTGACCTGAGATCGCACCAATCCGCGCGGTGGTTCGTACCGAATCAAGGGTGAAAGTACCTAATGAGGAGGAACGAACCATGCGTGCAACCAAGCTCACCGCGGTGGCCGCCGCGACCGTCTTTTCGATCTCGCTGGCGGCCTGCGGCAGCAACGACGACTCGGGCGCGGCGGCGTCGGCCCCGAGCATGATGCCGACCACGGAGGCTCCGTCGATGGCGCCCTCTTCCGACGCGATGATGACCAACTTCGGCGCCGGCTGTTCCGCGGTGCCGGCCGACCCGGCCAACAAGGGCAGCTTCCAGTCGATGGCCCAGGTGCCGGTGGCCACGGCCGCGTCGGGCAACCCGCTGCTGTCGACCCTGGTCTCGGCGGTCAAGAAGGCCGGCCTGGTCGACTCGCTCAACTCGGCCGACGGCATCACGGTCTTCGCGCCGACGAACGACGCGTTCAAGCAGATCCCCTCGGCGACGCTGAACAAGGTGCTGGCCGACAAGAAGACGCTGACGAGCATCCTGACCTACCACGTCGTACCGGGAAAGCTGACGCCGGCCGACCTGGCCGGTGACCACAAGACCCTGCAGGGTGCCGACCTGATGGTCAGCGGCAGCGGCCAGGACTTCAAGGTCGACGGCAAGGCCACGGTGATCTGCGGCAACGTGCAGACCGCGAACGCCAACGTCTACATCATCGACTCCGTCCTGATGCCGAAGAGCTGATGACCGACCGCTGGAAAGCGGCCGCCGCCGGCGTGCTGGCGGCGGCCTCGGGGGTCGCGGTGGCGGAACTCTTCGCCGCCGCGACCCGGCCCGGGGCCGCCCCGCTGATCGCGGTGGGCGGCGCCGTCATCGACGCGACCCCGACTCCGGTCAAGGAGTTCGCCGTACGCGAGCTGGGCACCAACGACAAACCCGCCCTCCTGGCCGGCATCGGCCTGGCCCTGGCCGTGTTCGCCGCGGCCGTCGGCATCGCCGCATTGTGGCGCCGGTTCCTCCTTCCGGCCGGCGTCGCCGTGCTCGCCGCGGCCGGGGCCGCCGCCGCCCTGTCTCGCCCCACCGCAACCGCCTTCGACGCCGTGCCGGCCCTGCTCGCGGCCGTTTCCGCCGGCGCCCTCCTCCATTGGCTGCTACGCCGGCTGTCGCCGGCCGGCGGGCAGCCTCGGCTGAAGGCGGCGGAAGAAAGCCGGTCGCCGCAAGACACGCGGCCTCGGCTGAAGCCGGCGGCCGACCGGCGGGCCTTTCTGCGGGCGGCCGCGCTCGTCGCCGGCGGGGCGATCGTGGCCGAAGCCGGCGCCCAGTTCGTGACCCGGTCCCGCGGCGGCGCGGCCGGAAAATCGCGGGCCGCGATCAAACTGCCGGCCGCCACCGACCCGGCGAAGCCGCTGCCAGGCGGAGCCGGGCCCGGCTTCACCACGCCGGCCGGCGCGTTCTACCGGGTCGACACGGCGCTCACCGTGCCCCGGATCGACCCGTCCGCCTGGCGGCTCCGGATTCACGGGATGGTCGGCCACGAGGTCAAGCTGTCGTTCGACGACCTGCTGAAGCGGCCTCTCATCGAGCGGGACATCACGCTCAACTGCGTCTCCAACGAGGTCGGCGGCCCCTACATCGGGACCGCGCGGTGGCTCGGCGTGCCGCTCGGGCCGCTGCTGCGCGAGCTCGGCGTCGAGCCCCGGGCCGACCAGATCGTGGCCCGCTCGACCGAGGGCATGACGATCGGCACGCCGGTCACCACCGCCCTCGACGGCCGCGACACGATGCTCGTCGTCGGCATGAACGGTGCTCCTCTGCCGCTCGAGCACGGTTTTCCGGTGCGGATGCTGACGCCGGGGCTCTACGGCTACGCGGGCGCCTGCAAGTGGCTCGACGAGATCGAGCTGACCCGGTTCGACCGGTTCGACGCCTACTGGGTGAAGCGGGGCTGGGCCCGCGCCGGCCCGGTCAGGACGGCCTCCCGCGTCGACCGGCCGAAGCCCTTCGCTCGCCTGAATCCCGGCGACACCACGGTCGCCGGGGTGGCCTGGGCGCAGCGGCGCGGCATCAGGGCGGTCGAGGTCAGCGTCGACGACGGCCCCTGGCAGCGGGCCGAACTGCTGCCCGTCCCGTCGACCGACACCTGGGTGCAGTGGCGCTACACCTGGCGCGCCACCAAGGGACCGCATTCGATCAAGGTGCGCGCGACCGACGGTACCGGCGCCGTGCAGACCGGGGCGCGGGCGACCCCGTTCCCCAGCGGCGCCACCGGCTGGCACACGATCACCGTGACCGTGGGTTAGGTCGCCGGCACCTTGATGGTCGTCGTCACGGTGTCCTCGTCCAGCTCGGTCGTCCGGATCGTGAACTTGACCTGGTAGGTGCCGGGGAACGGGAACGTGATCGCCCCGGCCGCGTGGTTCTTCGGCCGGAGCCCGAGCATCGGCTGGCTCACCGGCTGGAGGTCGTCGTGGCCGAGGAGCCGCGACGTGATCGTCCACTGCTCGGCCGGCAGCGGAGCCCCGGCCGCCGTGTAGAGGAACGCGTGCACCGTGTTGTCGTCGCCCAGTTCGACCGGAAAGATGTTGAACTGCAGCGTGTACAGCTTGCCGGCCAGGGTTCCCGACACGCCCTGGTTGCGCACCGCGCCCTGGTCGACGGGCGTGGTGCGCGCCGGGTTGACCTGCACCAGCACCGCGCTCAGCCCGATCACCACCGCGGTGGCGAGCACCTCGGCCCCGACCGTCCAGCGCAGGCGGCCGGCGCTCGCCGACGGCACCTGGGCCCGCCGCACCAGCCGCCGGGCGTAGGAGGCCACCAGCAGCGTCCCGCCCAGGATGATGATCTTGGCGAGGAGCAGCTTGCCGTACGAGGTGCTCCAGAGCAGGTCGAGCCGCCCGATCTGCACCACCGCCTGCACGGTTCCGCCCGCGATCAGCCACACCACCGACAGCGCCGCCCAGCGCGACCAGGCCGGCAGGATCACGCCGAGCACCCGCGGATGGGTGCCCCGGAGTAGAAACACCGAAAGCGTCGCCAGCCCGCCCAGCCAGATCGACATGGCCGCGAGGTGCACCATGTCGGACGCCACGATCGCCGGCGCCAGCGGGGCGACGCTCGGGTGCCCGGTCAGCGGCCACGTGACCAGCCCGCCGGCCGCCAGCATCAGCATCGCGACCTTCAACCCGCGCGGAGCGGTGCCGCGCAGCACCGGCGTGATCAGGGCCGCGATCAGACCGAGAACGGCCAGCCGCGCGATCAGGGTCGCGCCGAACGAACTGGCCGCGACCTGGCCCAACTCGACCGGGCTCACGTCCCACAGGGCGGCCCCGCTGCTCGCCGGCGCCTGGGTCCAGAACGCGCCCAGTGTCGCCACCGCGATCAGCCCGAGGCCGCCACGGACCAGCCGGACCGCCCCGCGGCGGGACCGCGTCCGGGGCCACAGCAGGGCGAGGAACAACGCCGGGCCGACCGAGAGCACCAGACCGGCGTACCCCAGGAAATGCCAGACCGGCGTCGCCAGGGCGACCGACCGATGGGTGGTGGTGTCGGAAGCCTGCGGCGGCGTCGCCGAGGGCGCGCCGACCGAGAAGGTGACGGCACCGCCGACCGGGTGGGTGTCGGCCGAGATCACCCGGTAGCTGACCAGGTAGGTGCCGAGCGGCTTGGCCGCCTTGCGGACCGGGATGTGCAGGACGTCGCCGGTGACGCTCGGAGGGCCGGAGATCTTCTTGCCGTCCGGCGCGAGCACGATGACCTTGCCCTCGACCACGCTGACGTGCTCACTGAAGGTGATCGTGATCTCGGTGGGGGAGTCACCGATGGTGCTTCCGGGCGCCGGGTTGGAACCGATCAGCGCGGCGTGGGCGCTGGCCGGGCTCGCCGGGGCGAACAGAGCTCCGAGCGCGATCAGCAAAAGCAGCAGTACGCGCCCCTCTTGACGCTTTTTCAAGTTTATAGGGGCTCGTGTCACACGGGGTAGTTCGGATAAGGAACGGGAAAGGTTCAACTGCCGGCCGGATGCTGGGGGCATCCGGTATCTATACGCTCCATGGAGATCATCGCCCCGAGGAGGTCCCATGCCCGATCCCCGTGCCGGCCAGCCGGCCGAGCCCCGTGATCTGATCGACGTGCCCCGGGTCGTCTCGCGTTACTACACCGAGCACCCCGATCCGTCGGCGGTCGCCCAGCGCGTCGCGTTCGGCACCTCGGGCCACCGCGGTTCGAGCCTGCGCAACGCGTTCAACGAGGACCACATCGCGGCGACCAGTCAGGCGATCGTGGAATACCGCCGGGAGCAGGGCACCGACGGCCCGCTGTTCATGGGCCGCGACACGCACGCGCTGAGCGAGCCCGCGATGATCACCGCGCTCGAGGTGTTCGCGGCCAACGACGTGACCACGCTGATCGACAGCCGCGACGGATACACGCCGACGCCGGCCGTCTCGCACGCGATCCTGACCTTCAACCGCGGGCGTGCCTCCGGCCTCGCCGACGGCGTGGTCGTGACGCCTTCGCACAATCCGCCCGACGACGGTGGTTTCAAGTACAACCCGCCGGACGGCGGCCCGGCCGGCACGGACGCCACCAAGTGGATCCAGGACCGGGCGAACCAGCTCATCTCCGACGGCATGCGCGGCGTGCAGCGGGTCAGCGCGGCGAACACCCGGTCGTCCGACAAGATCAGCGGCTACGACTTCCTGGCCAACTACGTCGACGACCTCCCGGCCGTGATCGACCTCGACGCGATCCGCAACGCCGGGATCCGCGTCGGCGCCGACCCGCTCGGCGGCGCCAGCGTCGCCTACTGGGGCGAGATCGCGGAACGCCACGGCCTCGACCTGACCGTGGTCAACCCCGACGTCGACCCGACGTGGCGCTTCATGACGCTCGACTGGGACGGCAAGATCCGCATGGACTGCAGCTCGCCGTACGCGATGGCGTCGCTGATCGCCCAGAAGGACCGTTTCCAGCTGGCCACCGGCAACGACGCCGACGCCGACCGGCACGGCATCGTCACCCCCGACGCCGGCCTGATGAACCCCAACCACTACCTCGCCGTCGCGATCCGATACCTGTTCTCCTCCCGGGCCGACTGGCCGGGCGGCGCCGCGGTCGGCAAAACCCTGGTCTCCTCCTCGATGATCGACCGGGTCGCGTCCGACCTGGGCCGGCCGCTGCTCGAGGTGCCGGTGGGCTTCAAGTGGTTCGTGCCCGGCCTGCGCGACGGCTCGGTCGGCTTCGGCGGCGAGGAGAGCGCCGGCGCGTCGTTCCTGCGACGCGACGGCGCCCCGTGGAGCACCGACAAGGACGGCATCCTGCTCGACCTGCTGGCGTCCGAGATCCTCGCGGTGACCGGCCGCACCCCGAGCGAGCACTACCGCGACCTGACCGGCCGGTTCGGCGAGCCCGCGTACGCCCGGATCGACGCGCCCGCCACCCGCGAGGAGAAGGCGGTCCTGGCCAAGCTCTCGCCCGAGGCGGTCACGGCCAAGGAACTCGACGGCGAGCCGATCACCCAGGTGCAGACCAGCGCGCCCGGCAACGGCGCGGCGATCGGCGGTCTCAAGGTGGCGACCGAGACCGGCTGGTTCGCGGCCCGGCCGTCCGGCACCGAGGACGTCTACAAGATCTACGCCGAGTCGTTCCGGGGCCCCGACCACCTCGCCACGATCCAAGAGGAGGCGCGGGCCGTGGTGTCGGCCGCCCTGAAGGGCTGATCTTCTCAGCTCCGAAGGCTTCCGGCCGACAGGTATGCCGCAGACATACCGACTAGCCGGGAGCCGTAGGACGCCGATGAGTGAACGCGTGGTGGCCGGCGGCCGGACGGCCGGCCTGGCCCCGGTGCTGGCCGCGGCGGCCACAACCGTGGCGGTCATCGCCTGGCTGGCCGCTGGTCGCCCGGGCGGAGTCGTCGTGGGCCTGCTCGCCGGGCCGGTCGCGCTGCTCGCCGGCACGGTCGCCTGCCAGCGGATCGGCTCGATGATCATGCTGCCGCGGCCGGTCCGCGGCTTCTGGCGCCGCTATTCGCACGCCGGCATCGTGCTGCTGATCGCCTCGGTCGTCGCGATCGTGCGCCACAACGCCGATCCCGGCCTCTCGATCTTCGTGGCCGCCCCGTCCGTGCTCGGCGTGCTGATGGCGATGTCGGCCTACGGCTACCTGCCACTCGGCCGGCGCGGGCCGCTCGCCTGGGCCCGCCTGCTGATCGACGGCGCCACGGTCGCGGTCTGCGGGGCCCTCGTCTTCTGGTACGTCGTCCTCGACCTCGGTCCGGCCGGCACCCCGCAGTCGACCCGGGGCGGCGCCGCCGGTGTCGCGGTCGCCGGCCTGCTCGCCCTGGTGCTGATCGGGGCGGCCGTGATGAGCCCGGAGCGCCCGGTCGACCCGCTCTCGCTGCGGATCCTGGCGGCCGGCCCGGCGGTCGGGATCGCCACCGCCACGATGCTGGTCGCCGGTGGTCAAACCGGCCGGATGTGGCTGTCGCCGCTCGCCCTTCCACTGGCCGCGCTGTCCATGGCCGCCGCCGCGTACCGCCAGCGCCGCATGCTCGGCCGCCCGCCGGCCACCCGGTCGCCGCGCAACCGCACCGCCCACGGCGCGCTGCCGCTCCTGGCCGTGGCCGCCACCGCCGGCCTGGTCGTCACCGTCTCGCTCGAGCAGATGACCGCCCGCCAGCGCGGCGTGATCATCGGCACGGTGCTGATCGCCTTCCTGGTCGTGTCCCGTCAGCTGCTCGGCCTGCGCGAGAACCGGCGCCTGGCCGACAGCATGCGCACCCAGCAGGCCGAGCTCGAGAAGCTGGCGATGACCGACCCGCTGACCGGGCTGGCCAACCGCACCCGGTTCGGCAGCGTGCTGTCCGAGCGGCTCGACTCCCACCAGCCGGTGACCGTGCTGCTGATCGACATCGACGACTTCAAGATGATCAACGACACGATGGGCCCGGCCCTCGGCGACCAGCTGCTCTACCAGGTCGCCCAGCGGCTGCGGAACAACAGCGCGGTCCGCGAGCTCCCGGCCCGCCTCGGCGGCGACGAGTTCGCGGTGCTGCTCTCGCTCGACGAGGCGGCCGACGCCGAGGACGCCGCCGCCCGCATCCAGCAGGCCCTGGCCGAGCCGTTCACGGTCGGCGAACACCACCTGCTCGCCAACGCCAGCGTCGGTGTCGCCATCGCCGGCCCGGGCGACGGCGCCGACGAGGTGCTGCGCAACGCCGACATCGCCATGTACGCGGCCAAGGAAGCCGGCAAGGCGGCCTGGGTCCGCTTCGAGCCCCGCATGCGCCAGGAGGTCGTCAACCACGCCCGCCTCGGCAGCGAACTCCACAACGCGATCATCCGGCACGAGCTGTTCCTGCTCTACCAACCGGTGTTCGACATCGTCACCGGCCGCCTGCACGGCGTCGAGGCGCTGGTCCGCTGGAGGCACCCGGTCCGCGGCCTCGTCTCGCCGGGCGACTTCATCCCGGTCGCCGAACGTTCCGGCCTGATCGTGCCGCTCGGCGCCTGGGTGCTCCGCGAGGCGTGCTCCCAGCTCGCTTTCTGGAAGGGCGAGCACGGGGACGGCGCGATCGAGGCGATCAACGTCAACGTCGCGGTCCGCCAGCTGCGCGAGCCCGGCTTCGTCGACGACGTCGCCGCGGTCCTCTCGGAGACCGGCCTGCTGCCCCGCAACCTGGTCCTCGAGGTCACCGAGTCGTCGGTCGCCGACGGCCGCCAGGTCCGCGAGACCCTGCAGGCGCTGCACGAGATGGGCGTACGGTTGGCGCTCGACGACTTCGGCACCGGCCACTCGTCGCTCAGCCTGCTCCGCGCCTTCCCGGTCGACGTCCTGAAACTCGACAAGTCATTCGTCGACGGCATCGCCGACGGCGAGGACCGCGGCCGCCTCGCGGTGGCGGCGGCGGTGGCCCAGCTGGCCGAATACCTCCAGCTGTCGGCGGTCGCCGAGGGCATCGAGAGCGAGGCCCAGCTCGACCGCCTGCGTGACATGGGCTACCGCCTCGGCCAGGGCTTCTTCATGGCCAGGCCCCTGCCGGCCGGCGAGGCGGGCGCCCTGATGGCGGTCCCGGTGCTGCCGGCGGCCTAGAGAGAAAGGGGCTCGGTCCGATCGGACCGAGCCCTTTCCCGTACGGCGTGATCAGCGCGCCAACCTCACGGACGTAGTTCCGCCAAGGTCGCACCGCCGACGATGCGGGCGATGTTTCCGTCGTGGTCGGCGTCGGCCAGCCGCCGGGCGAGGTCATCCAGGTCGCTGAGGTCGCCGAATCGCGCCCGCAGAACCGCCCGCATCCCGTCGACGCGGCCCTGCTCCAAGCCTTGCTCCCGGTTCCGGCGAGCGATCTCGCGGCCCGACTCCGTTTGCTCGAGAACGTCGTTCATGCCTCTCCTTCGCAGTGCTTCGAGAACCTGGGCGGCGAGTGGACCTCCCACGAGCATACCCAGCTCGATCTGGACCAGCTGTTCCTCGAGGGGGCCGGATGTGGCGATCCGGTCGGCGACCCGTTCTACGAGGTCGTGGGGTGGTTTCTGGGACCACAACGCGAGTGGCGCGAGCGGGCTGTCCAGGAGTGCGCCGGGGTCGAGGTCGTCGGGTACGTTGACCGACCGGTAGTCGAGCCGGGCCTGGTCGCGGCGGAAACGGCCCGAATATCCGCCGCCGAGCGGCCAGACGGCGATCTGGTGGATCCGGTGTTGCGTGCGGGTGTTGGTCATGGTTGCTTCCGCGCCTGTCGGTGGCGCGGGGGAAAAGCTTCCCTCAGAGCATGACTACTAGTCAAGAGACCGGACGTCTCTTGCCTAGGGGGTGGCTCGACGTGGCAAAGACTCGACGTGGCAAAGACAGGAAACGCCCGGCCGGGGATATCCCGGCCGGGCGTCCGATGTCCTGCTCTAGGCGTCGACCTCGTTGCGCTCGTCGGTCGCCCACATCGTGTGGAAAGAGCCGTCCTTGTCCACCCGGTGATAGGTGTGCGCCCCGAAGAAGTCCCGCTGCCCCTGGATCAGGGCCGCCGGCAGCCTCTTGGCCCGCAACCCGTCGTAGTAGGCCAGCGCCGACGCGAACCCCGGCGCCGGAATCCCCTGCGCCGCCGCTGTCGCCACGACCCGGCGCCACGCGTCCTGGGCGCCGCTCACCGCGTCGAGGAAGTAGTCGTCGACCAGCAGCGTCGCCAGCGACGGCGACTTGTCGTACGCCTGCTTGATGTAGTCGAGGAACTTGGCCCGGATGATGCAGCCGGCCCGCCAGATCTTGGCCATCGCGCCCGGGTCGATCTCCCAGTCGTACTCCGCCGACGCGGCCTGGATCTGCTGGAAGCCCTGCGCGTACGCCACGATCTTGGACGCGAACAGCGCCTGCTCGACGTCGTCCTGCAGGTTGCCCGCGTGGGCGCCGGCGCCTGCCGACGGGCCCGGCAGCCCCGCGTCGGCCGCCGCCTTGCGCACGTCGGCGCCGCCGGACAGCGCCCGGGCGAACACCGACTCGGCGATGCCGCTGACCGGCACGCCCAGGTCGAGGGCGGCCTGCACGGTCCAGCGGCCGGTGCCCTTCTGCTCGGCCTGGTCGAGCACGATGTCGACGAACGGCTTGCCGGTCGCCGCGTCGGTCTGCTTGAGGACCTCGGCCGTGATCTCGATCAGGTAGGAGCCCAGGCGGCCCTCGTTCCAGCCCCGGAACACATCCGCGATCTCGGCCGGCGAGTGCCCGCCGACCTGGCGCAGCAGGTCGTACGCCTCGGCGATGAGCTGCATGTCGGCGTACTCGATGCCGTTGTGCACCATCTTGACGAAGTGGCCGGCCCCGTCCGGGCCGACGTGCACGCAGCAGGTCTCGCCGTCGTCGGCCTTGGCCGCGATGTCCTCCAGGAGCGGTCCCAGCGCCTGGTATGACTCCTTCGACCCGCCCGGCATGATCGACGGGCCGTGCAGCGCGCCCTCCTCGCCGCCCGAGACGCCGGTGCCGACGAAGTGCAGGCCGCGCTCGCGCAGGGCCGCCTCGCGACGACGGGTGTCCAGGTAGTGCGCGTTGCCGGCGTCGATGAGCATGTCGCCCTCTTCGAGCAGCGGCGCGAACTCGTCGATGACCGCGTCGGTGGGGCCACCCGCCTTGACCATGATGATCACCCGGCGGGGGCGCTCGAGGCTGGCCACGAACTCCTCGGCCGTCTCGGCCGGCAGGAAGGTTCCCTCGTGCCCGTAGGCGTCCACCAGCTCCTTGGTCCGGCCGTACGAGCGGTTGTGCACGGCGACCGTGTGACCGTGCCGGGCGAAGTTGCGCGCGAGGTTGCGCCCCATCACCGCGAGACCGGTGACTCCGATCTGTGCCTTCTCGGACATGACTGACGTCCTTCCCTGACTCTGCGGACTACGCGTTCATTCTTACGGGATCTTGATGATCACGGTTCGATCTCTCATTCCGATCCCAAATCAGCCGATGTGCGGGGGAGTGATGAACGGACGCCGGTGGTTCGTGGCCGTGACCGGCCTGGCGACCCTCGCCCACCCGTTCCTCGCTTCGGACGCCCGGGCCGTGACCTACTTCGTCTCGGCCGCTCTCAATCTTCCGCCCATCCTCCTCGTGCTGCGCCGGGCGCCGCGCGGGGCCCGGGCGCCGTGGGCGCTCCTGCTGGCCGCGATGGCGGTTCTTTCGCTGGGTAACGCGGTCAACGCGTTCGGCGGCACCAGGCTGACCGGCATGGCCGAGATGTGCGTCACGATCGGCCACGGCTGTCTGCTCGCGGCCGCGATCGCCCTGGTTCTGCTGCGCGGCCGCAACGACATCGGCGGCATCCTCGACCTCTCGGTGGCCGCGGTCGCGGTCGGCGGGCTCGCCTGGACCACGCTGCTGTATCCGAGGCTGCGGGAGCTCGGCGCGGCGACCGGCGACCAGACCGCGATCCTGGTCAGCATCCTGGTGCTGGCCGGGGTGCTCGGGGCCCTCCTGCGACTGTGGCTGACCGACCGCCGGCAGCCGACCGTCGGCTGGTTCCTGACCGCGCTGGTGCTCGCCCTGGTCGCCAACACCCTGTTGGCCCGCCTCCAGGGCAACATCGTCACCGGCCGGGGCGGCGCGATCGAAGTGATCTTCATGGTCGCGTACGGCTGTGTCGGCCTGGCCATGCTCTCGCCGTCGGTCGATGAGCTGATGCGTCCCGGCCGGGCCCCGGCCGACCAGCTCACCACCGGCCGCCTGCTGTTCCTCGGGCTGGCGCTGCTCGCCGACCCGGTGGCCGCCGGCGTCCGGCAGATGCTCGGGTTGCCGGCCGACGGCCCGCTGCTGACCATCGGCAGCCTGCTGGTCACGCCGCTGGTCATGATCCGCGTCGGCCGGCTCGCCAAGCAGCGCCAGGAGGCCGAACACCGGCTGCGCCACCAGGCCACCCACGACCAGCTCACCGGCCTGCCCAACCGGGCCGAGCTGCTGGCCCGGCTGGCCGCCGAGCTGCGGGCCGAGCGCGGCGGCGAACCGGCCGTCGTCCTGCTCTTCTGCGACCTCAACGGCTTCAAACAGGTCAACGACCGGCTCGGCCACGAGGCCGGCGACCAGCTGCTGGCCGGGGTCTCGGCCCGGCTCGGCGCCGGCCTGCGGGCCGGTGACACCGTGGCCCGGTACGGCGGTGACGAGTTCCTGGTCCTCAGCTCCGCACCGGGGGAGCAGGACGAGACCGCGCGCCGCCTCACCGCACACGTCGAGGACGCCCTCGCCGCCCCGTTCCGGCTGGCCGGCGAGCAGGTCACGGTCGGTGCCAGCATCGGCGCCGTCGTCTCCGACGGCACGCTCGGACCGGACGAACTGATCTCCCGCGCCGACCAGGCCATGTACGCGGCGAAGCAGCGACACCGGGCGGGGGTGCGCGCCGGTTAAGATCCGGGCGGCGTACTCTTCCAGCCATGCCGACGGGAACCCAGTTGCTGGAGTCCGGCACGAGATGAGGCGCGGCGAGATCTGGACCATCGGCGACCGCACCGATCTGCGCTACCGCGTGCTCGTGCTCTCCGGCGACATGTTCAACGACCGGAAAAACGCCGCTCCGTTCTGTGCCCCGATCGTCCGCCAGCGCGGCGCGACCGAGTTGCCGCCGTTCGCGATCGCCCTCAGCGAGCAGGACCCGATAACCGGTGTGGTCGTGGTCAACCGGATGCGCCGCCTGCCGGCCGCGGTCGGCGCCGAGCGGCTCGGCATGGTGACCGGCGCCAGCATGGTCCGGCTCACCGAGGCCATGCGCGATCTCTTCGAGATCTAAGAGATTCAGGTCGAGATCTGAGAGATCGCAAACCCTCGACGCACTCCATCGGCTGACGCCCTGCCGGGTGACCTGTGTGGTAAGACACCGCAGGTCCGGGCCCGGTCCGGATGATCGGCTGATGCGCCCCCTCCGGCCCACGGCGTATGCAGGAACCGCATCCGTCCTGGGGAGGAAGAAAAGGTGAACGGCGTCTATGCGGAGGCGGTCGGCCATTTACGCCCGGCCGACGGCGAGGCCGAGCGCGGCACGATCGACCGGGCGGTCGGTCTGCTGGCCGGCCGGGCCCGCTGCCGCGTCGCCGAGGCGCACCGGCACCTGCTGCGCACGGCCGGCGAGCGGCACCAGGCGGTGGCCGAGGTCGCGGCGTCGGTGCTGCGCCTGCTCGACACCGCCGACCCGGCCGGTCTGCCCGAATCGCTGCCCCGGATGGTCGACACCGCGCTGGACGGCCCGGGCCTGGCGCCGCCGGTCGCCCCGTTCCGCCGGTTCGAGCCGTGGCTGGCCATGGTGCAACGGGTCCTCGACGTCGTGCCCGGCATGACGGCGTTCCTGGTCCCCGAGCGCGACGACCGCGGCGCCCTGACCGACCTGATCTGGGCGGCGGCCAGCCCCGAAGCGGTCGCCGTCAACGGTCTGCGCGGCAGCCGCCTGATCGGCACCCGGGTCAGCGCCCTGCCGGGCGTGGTCGGCAGCGAGCGGTGGACGGCCTACGAGTCCGTTCTCGACACCGGGTGCCCGGCCGAGGTCACCCCGTTCCGGGTCGGCGACGCCACGTTCTCGGTGCGGGCGCACCGGCTCGGCCAGGGCCTGGTGGTCAACTGGATCCGGCAGGCGGGGGAGCGGCCGGGGGCGGCGGAGCGCCTCGCCGGCACCGAACGCCTCGGCAACCTCGGCTGGGGCGAGTGGGACCTGGTCAGCGGCGAGATCTACTGGTCGCCGCAGCTCTACCGGATCTACGAGCGCGACCCGGACCTCGGCCCGCACAGCATCGAGGAGGGCGAGGCGATGGCGGTGGCCGACGACCATTCGCTCCGGGTCGCCGCGCTGCACGCCTTCCAGCGCCAGGAGACGATCGACATCACGACCCGGATGCGGGTGGGCGGGCGGATCAAGCACCTGCGTACGGTCGCTGACGCCGTCCGCGACGCGGCCGGCAACCCCCTGCGGGTCTATGGCATCGTCCAGGATGTCACCGATTCCGAGGCCGGCGCCCGGCGCCTGGCCGAGGTCGAGCGGCAGCTCGACGAGCAGCGCCGCACCCTCGACGCCGAGCACAAGATGGCCGGCGAGCTGCAGCGCATCATCCTGCCGCTGCCCGACGGGCCGATCGAGCTGCCCGGGGTCAAGGTCGCGGTCCGCTACCTGCCGGCCGGCCAGGAGGGCCTGGTCGGCGGCGACTGGTACCACGCGGCCGAACTGCGCGACGGCTCGGTGCTGCTGGCGATCGGCGACGTGGCCGGTCACGGCACACCCGCGGCGACGACGATGGCCCAGCTGCGGCACGCGGTGCGCGCGCTGTCGGTGACGACCGGCGACCCGGGCACGCTGCTCGGCCACCTCAACCAACTGGTCTGCGACCTCGAGCGGGAAACCCCGGAACTGTCGGCCACCGCGGTCATCGCCCGCTTCGATCCCGTACGCCGTGAGCTGCTCTGGGCCCAGGCCGGCCACCCGCCTCCGCTGTTGAGCCGCGGCGGCCGCACCGCGCCGTTGCGCCGCCCATCGGGCCCGCTGCTCGGCGTGGTCGAGGACGCCGCCTACCCGACCGCCCGCCTCGACTTCCACCCCGGCGACCTGCTCCTGCTCTACACCGACGGCCTGGTCGAACACCGGCGCCGCGGCCTCGACGACGGCCTGGCCAGCGTGATCGCCGCGGTCGACGACGCCGTACGCGCCTCGCCCGAACAGCCACTCGGCCAGGTCCTGTCCCGCCTCCGCCAGGCCAACCCCGACGACGACACGTGCATCCTCGCCGTCCGCCCGACCACCGGCGCGACCCGCGACCTGCGCGGCTACCTCAACCGCGGCTGAGCCTCCCGCCACCGACGACGTGGTGACCTCCCGCGGTCGCCTGGTGACCGAAAAGGACGACCGGGGCGGTCCGGGCGGATCAGCCACCGCCGTCGTCGTCGCGCCGCCCCCGCGCCCACTGGCCCGGGAAACAGCTCGAAATCGCGGCCGCAGGTCATCCTGCGGTTTCCCGGCCCCCGGGCCCGCCCGCCCACGGTTTCATTGCTTCGAGCTTCGCCGAAGTACGGCTTCGCTCGTCAGCCGTTTTCCGCGCTGACAACGGTGTCGGGTGCCTCCCAAGTGGTTCGCAGTTGCGTCCTTGTTCTGGCCTGGTGGTCGAACAAAGCTCAGCGGTGGCCGGGACTTCCGGCCATGGAGGCCAGTCACAGCGAGGCGAGGTTTGATGACCGCCGCAACGATGCAGACGGTGCCGCCGGATCCCACCGGCGCCGCCACGCCGACCGAGTTCGCCCACCGCCTGAGGGCGCTGATGGCCGCTCGCCGACGCTCACTAGACAGCGTCGCCCGCCGCAGCCGCGACGCCGGCACGCCGATCTCCCGGGCGACCGTCCACAACCTCATCAGCGCGGCCGGGGGCGTCCCCCGCCGCGACACGCTGGTCGGATTCCTACGGGGGTGCGGGGTCCCACCCCGCGAGCAGATCCGCTGGCTGACCAAGTTCGACGAGGTCTACCCGGCCGTCCGCCGAGGCCCGGCGGCACCACCGGCCCGCAGCTGCCCGGCCTAGGGACCCCAGCCCCACAGGGGAAGGCCACCAGCCACCGCGGGTGGTGCCGCCGGCCCGCCGCTCACCCGCCGGCCCACGACTCGTGCGGCCCGCGGGCCCACGACGGAGGACTGCGCTCAGCAGCCCCGACCCGCGCGGCCCGCAGGCCCACCACTTGGGACTGCCGTCAGCAGCTCCCGGCCCGCGATCTGTATCCGGCGGCCCGCAACCTGGCCGCGACCCGCACCTGGCGGCCCGCGATCCTGCGGCCGCACTCGGCCGCCGGACCGCCAGCCGGTGCGCCTACGGGCCGGTCCTTACTCGGCGGCGTCAGTCCGCGCCCGGCGAGGCAGGGCCGGCTCGTCCCCGGTGCGGCCTACTTCAGCGCCTCGGCGAGCAGGTCGTAGGTCTCGTCCACCGCTCCGGCCGTGCTCGGCACGACGACCGCCTCCGGGTGCAGGCGGACGACGTCGAGCAGGTCGTCGTGCATCTTCGCCAGGGCGGCCGGGCCACCCCTCTGTTCGAGGAGCCGGTGGTGGTGGCGGATCCACGGGTCGTCGCTGGTCTCGGCTCGGTGGGTGAAGCGTTCGATCGCCGCCTCGCGGTCGGCGAGCAGGATGACCTCGCGGAAGTCGGCGCCATGGTCGTGGGTCAGCTTCTCGATGCCCGCGATCTCGTCGGCGCTCGCCAGATATTGCGGCAGCACGACGTCATAGCCGCCGTCCAGGTGGGTCGCCGCCATCGCCCGCATCAGCGACCACACCGCCGGCCAGGTGTCGGTCTGCTCGTCCTGCCAGCCGCCGACCAGGAGGTGCAGGGTGTCGACGTCCAGGTTGAGGGTGCCCGGGTGCCGGCCGGCCCAGAGCCCGGCCAGTGTGGACTTGCCGATGCCCGGCGGGCCGTTGAGGTGGACAAATACTGCCATTCGGGCACCCTACCGTGCGATCACGGCCGGCCGCCGCGCCGATCGCCTGTCCGACCATCAGCCCGGTCGAGTAGGTAGTGGCGCCGAGCGCGAGGCTGCCGATCGAGATGGCCGCCATCATCACGGCCCCGGGCAAGGGACGCCGCCCGCGGCTGGTCGGTGTGATCCCGACGCTCGGCGCCAATCGGGCCGGGCTGCTGCGCGGCCTCGCGGATCAACCTAGCTCGCGCAGGGCCGCGTCGAGCGTGGTGAAAACCTTGTCGGAGCCGCCCTCCCAGTGCGGCTTCGGGTCGGGCTGGCCGGGTGCCGGGGCGTACAGCCACCAGATGTTCCGCCAGGGGTCGAGCATCCGGCCGAGGGTCGCCTCGCCGTAGAACGGGGTCGGCTCGGTGACCGTGCGGGCGCCCCGGTCACCCGCCCGCCGCAGCACCGTCGCCACGTCGCGCACCCACACCTGCAGCAGCGCGGGCCGGGCCGGCCAGCCGTCGAGCCGGTCGGCGACCATCAGGTCGACCGTGCCGAGGCGCAGCTGGGCGTGGATGAGTTTGCCGTCCGGCATCGGCGTGCGGGCCTCCGGCGTCTCCGCGACGTCGAATACCCCGGCCACGAAGTCGACGAAGCCGGCCGCGTCGTCGACGATCACGAACGGGTTGACCACCGCACTGCCGGTGGGCACAGTCTGGTCGGGAAGAAGAATCATGCCGCCATCCTCGCGCTTCATACGGTCAGTTCCCGACCGCAATAAGGGAGAAAGCCGACCGCAACACGGGAGAAAGCCCGACCGCAACACGGGAGAAAGCCCGACCGCGACAAGGGAGAAAATCCGAGAGAGAAGGCGGGACAATGATCAAGAAGATCGACTGTGTCATGGTGCCGGTCGGGGATCTCGAGGAAGCGGCCGCCTTCTACACCCGGGTCTTCGATCTGCGCCGGCTGTGGCAGGACGAATCGTCGGTCGCGCTGGGGATGCCGGAGACCGACGCCGAGATCGTGCTGCACACGATGGCGTTGCCGTCCGACGTGAACGTGCACTACCTGGTCGACGATGTATTGTCCGCAGTCGCTACCTACGCGGAGCGGGGAGCGGTGACAAGGACAGCGCCGTTCGATATTCCCGTGGGACGATGTGCGGTGCTGGAGGATCCGTACGGAAATCCCGTGTGCCTGCTCGATCTTTCGAAAGCCCGAAGGGGGTAGCGTGCCCGTCGACGAGGGTCCGACACTGCGGCGCCGGCGGCTGGGCGCCGAGCTCCGGCGGTGCCGCGAGGCCGCCGGCCTGACCCAGGAGCAGGTGTCGCGCCGGTTCGAGTGGCACGCGGCCAAGGCCAACCGCATCGAGACGGCCCGGGTCTCGGTCACGCCCCGCGATGTGCGCGATCTGCTCGACCTCTACTCGGTCCACGACGAGGCCTACCGCGAGGAACTGCTCAATCTCGCCCGCGCGTCCCGGGAGAAGGCGTGGTGGTCCGAATACCGTGATGTGGTCCGTCCCGGTTCCTACATCGCGATGGAGTCCGAGGCGTCCGAAGTGCTCAACTGGGAGCCCGATGTCGTTCCAGGGCTACTGCAGACCGAGGCGTACATGCGGGCGCTCTTCTCGGTTCATCCCGAGGCGTCCGGGGAGCGGTCGGTCGCCATTCGCCGGGAGCGGCAGCGCCGTCTCACCGGCGACCATCCGATCGAGTTGTCGGCGCTCATCGACGAGTCGGTCATTCACCGGCAGATCGGCGGTCCGCAGGTCATGTGCGAACAGCTCGGCCATCTGATCGAGCTGTCGGAACTGCCGTCGGTGACGTTGCGCCTCCTTCCTTACGCCGCGGGCGAGCACCCGTTCCTGGGCGCCTCGATGGCCATTCTCGGGTTCCGCGACGCCCCCGGGCTCGACGTCGTCTACGCCGAGGATTTCGGCCAGCAGCACTACATCAAAAATCCGGACGAGGTGCGCCACTGGCGGGCCGGATTCGATCGCCTGAGCCGGTCCTGCCTCGACGAGTTCGCGACGAACGCGCTGATCAAGGCCCAACTGTCAGGCTAGCCGGGTCGTGGCCAGGGCGGCGGCCAGCAGCAGCCCCAGCCCGTTGGTCGCCCAGTGCAGCGCGGCCGCCGCGAGCAGGCTCCCGCTGCGCCGCCGCAGTTCGCACAGCAGCAGCCCGGCCAGCGCCGTGAAGGCCACGGCCCCGAGCACCGGCCAGATGCGCGACGCTCCCAGCACGGCCCCGACGGCCTGGTTGGCCTGTCCGAGCCGCAGCGACGGCAGGATGTGCCACAGGCCGAACAGGACCGACGAGGTGACGCTCGCCCAGGTCGCCCCCCGGTGCTTGCGCACCAGACCCAGGAGTACGCCGCGGAACGCGACCTCTTCGAGCAGTACGGTCCCGATCGGCACGACGATGAAGGCCGTCAGCAGCGCCGCCCCGAGGTGCAGGTGGTAGCGCACGTCGTGGAACGCGGGCCGCGTCCAGGGCAGGGCGATCCCGATCCCGTAGACGACGGCCACCGCGAGCACGGCTCCGACCGCGTACTTCAGGCCGGGGAGCAGTGTGCGCCGGGACAGCCCGAGGTCGTGCCAACCGAGCCCGGCCTGCCGGGCGAGGAGCACCAGCCCGGCCGCGACCAGGGGTCCCGCGACGAGCCCGGTGTGCCGGGGCCCGTATTTGTCGGCCACGTTGACCGCGGCCAGTATCGCCAGCACAGCACCGAAGACCAGGAGGAGGCGTCGTCGCGAGATAGGCATCGCCGGGCAACGCTACCCGCCGGCCGGCGGGGAGGACGGCGGGGGCGTCCGCCGAAGTGCGACACAACACCCGCCGGGCGAGGAGTCGGGAATCGCCGCGTAGCCGGGCGAACTGCCGGCCATGCCGGTGACGAACGACAGCGCGATCCCGCAGATCAGCGACCCGTGCCGGGCGGCCAGCGAATGGAACGGGCAGTTCCTCAGGCGAATGAGGTCGTCCGTGATGTCGGGCTCGAACCCGAGCGCCGCCAGGTCGGCCACCGAGTGTGCGGTGCCCTGGTCGAACGCCACGTCGTCCGGCGGCCGGTGTGAGAGGTAGGCGGCCGCGAGCACGTCGGCGATCAGGTCGTCGCGCCGCGCCGGGATGGTGATCGCCACCTCGCCGAGGGGCCGATAGACCTTGGGCGTGCGCCCCCGGCCGCGCGGGCCGGCCGGCGCCTCGTAGCGCGCCTCCAGTAACCCGGCCTCGACCAGCTTGTCGAGGTGGAACGCGGCCAGCCCGCGCGACACCCCGGTCGCGGCGGCCGCCTCCTCGCGGCCGACCGGGTGATCCTGGCGCCGAACATAGTCAAACAGCGCACGCCGGGATGGATCGACCAACGTCGCGACGACATCCCAGCGGTCCGGCATCGGCCGAGAATATCACCAACGAGCGCTATTGAAATTCGAACTATCTCCGGGGCAGGATGACGGGGTCGGACCCGACCGGAGGAGCCCGAGATGACCATCCAGGCCGAGCGCATCACCCACGAGCAGGCCGTTCGCGATCCCGGCGAGGCCGAGCGCGCGGCCGCCGCGTTTCTCACCGCGCTGGGGCTGGACATCACGTCCGCGTCCCTCGCCGAGACGCCGGCCCGCATGGCGCGGGCCTACGCCGAGCTGCTCACCCCGCGCGACTTCGCGCTGACCACGTTCGACAACGACGAGGGCTACGACGAGCTGGTCCTAGCCCGCTCGATCCCGATCCGCTCGGTCTGCGAGCATCACCTGCTGCCGTTCGTCGGCGTCGCCCACGTCGGCTACCTGCCCGGCGAGCGCATCCTCGGCCTGTCCAAGCTGGCCCGGGTCGTCGAGCTGTTCGCCCACCGGGCCCAGGTGCAGGAGCGGCTGACCAAGCAGATCGCCGACTGGCTCGACCTGCACCTACGCCCGCGTGGCGTGGGCGTGGTGATCGAGGCCGAGCACATGTGCATGACGTTGCGCGGCGTGCAGGCCGTCGGATCCCGCACGGTGACCAGCACGATGCTGGGTACTCTGCGCGACGACGCTCGTTCTCGCGCCGAGTTCCTGGCCGCGGCTGCGGTCGGGCCGAAATGAGAGAGGGTATTCCCAGATGACTGCCGACCGCACGTTCGTCATCGTCGGCGCCGGCCTCGCCGGCGCCAAGGCCGCCGAAACCCTGCGGGGCGAGGGCTTCGAGGGCCGGATCCTGCTCATCGGGTCGGAGACCGAGCGACCGTACGAGCGTCCGCCGCTCTCCAAGGGTCTGCTGCTCGGCACCGCGGACCGCGACGAGCCGTTCGTCCACCCCGAGTCGTGGTACGCCGAGAACAACGTCGAGTTGCGGACGGGCGTGACCGTCACGGAGATCGACCCGGCCGCCCACACCGTCCGTACGGCCGACGGCGAGACCATCGGCTACGACAAGCTGCTGCTGGCGACCGGCGCCTCCCCGCGCACGATCCCGGTGCAGGGCGTCGACCGGGCCCTGACCCTGCGCACCTACCCCGACTCCGACCGCATCGCCGCGCAGGTGCGCGAGGGCACGAAGCTGGTCGTGATCGGCGCCGGCTGGATCGGTCTCGAGGTGGCCGCGGCCGCCCGCGAGCGCGGCGCCCAGGTCACGATCGTCGAGTCGGCCTCCCTGCCGCTGCAGCGCGTGCTCGGCGACCAGATGGCGTCCGTGTTCGCGAAGATCCATCGGGAGCACGGCGTCGACTTCCGCTTCGACGCCCAGATCGAGGAGATCACGGCCGACCGCGTACGCCTGGCCGGCGGCGAGGAACTCGACGCCGACGAGGTGATCCTGGCCGTCGGCGTCGCGCCGAACGTCGGCCTGGCCACCGACGCCGGGCTCGCGGTCGACAACGGCGTGCTCGTCGACGCCCGCCTGCGCACCAGCGACCCCGACATCTTCGCGGCCGGCGACATCGCCGCGGTCGATCACCCGCTGCTGCACACCCGCGTACGCGTCGAGCACTGGGCCAACGCGCTCAACGGCGGCCCGGTCGCCGCCAAGTCGATGCTCGGCCAGGACGCGGAGCAGGACTTCCTGCCCTACTTCTTCACCGACCAGTACGACCTCGGCATGGAGTACGCGGGCTGGGTCGCCGCCGACGCCAAGCCCGAGGTGGTCATCCGCGGCGACCTGGACGGGCGCGAGTTCATCGCGTTCTGGACCCAGGACGGCAAGGTGCTGGCCGGCATGAACGTCAACGTCTGGGACGTCAGCGATCAGATCCAGGACCTGATCCGGGCCGGGCTCAAGGGCACGACGGTCGACGCGGCGCGCCTGGCCGACCCGGAGGTCCCGCTGGACGGCCTGCTCTCATGAGCGAGGCCCTCGACCGCCTGCGGCGCTGGGAGGACTCCGGCGCCACCTGGCGTATCGTCGTGCGCCGCCCCGGCGACGTCGAGATCGCCCTGCTCACCTGCGACGCGGGTGAGCAGGTCGACCGCATCGTCACCGCCGACCGCGAGGTCCTCGACTATGTGGACCGCGCGGCCGGCGAGGACTGAACGGGGCGGCGGGAAGAAGTCCGCTCGAATAGTGTCATTCCTATGTGGATCTCTCGGCCGCGTGCCGTACTGCTGTCCCTGACCGCCGCCACCGGCCTCGTCGCCGGCGTTTCGTCCCCCGCCCTCGCCGCCCCGGGTGACGCCTCGGTCGTCCTCTCGGCCGACCTGACGTCGGCCCAGGGTGACGGCTGCGCCCAGCCGGCGGTTCAGCTCGGCGACGGCACGCTCTCCGTCCAGGCCCAGACCGGCGCCGACTCGTCGCTGCTGCTCTCCGGCGGCTCGGCCACCGCCACCGAATGCGTGCTCGAGGTCCACCTCCAGCTCGACCAGCCGGCCCGGGTGCGCGCCTCGCAGTACGTGCTGACCGGCTCGGTCTCCACGACCGCCGGCACCTCGGCCGGCCGCTTCTTCGAGAGCTCGCTCGACGGCACGAACTGGTACGGCCAGCGCACCACGTGGCCGGCCGGCAGTGTCGGCCCGTTCGCCCAGGGCGGTGGCTCGCACTTCGACCCGTGGTCGGACTGCGCCACCGACGTCGACCTGTCCTTCCGGGTCGGCCTGTCGCTGAACTCGGCCACCGGCGTGTCCGCGGCCGACTCGACCGGCCTCGACGCCCCGAACGGCGCCGTCGCCGAGCTGGACACCGACTCCGGCGCCTGCTGATCGGTCGCTGTACCCTCGCCGGGCGGCGCCGCGGTCGCGGTGCCACCCGGCCGTATCCCGATGGAGAGTGGCGTGCGAGCACTTCGCCCGGTCGTGCTGGTGCTGTCGCTGGTGGTCGCCGCCATGGTCGCCGTCGCCTTCCTGCCGCCCCTGCTGTTCGCGCTGGCCAGCCACAACGCCGAAAAGGCCGCGAGCCAGAGGCGGGCCGAGATCGAGCAGCACGTCGAGGCGTACGCGGCCCGCGTGGTCGCGGCGAGCCCGACCCCGGCCGGGCCGCCCGCCGCCGACCTGCGGGAGCCGTCCTACCGCGGGTCGCTCGACTACGTCGCCGAACGCTCCGGCACCGCCCTCACCGCGCTCTGGGTCAAGGCCGGCGAACGGACCGGCGGACTGCTCGGCGCCTACGACATCCAGGAGTGTTACACCATCACCTTCCGCGACCTCGGCACGGCCGGCGCGACCTTCCAGGTCACCCACCTGCCGGACTGCCGGGCCGTCGACGCCAGGATCACGGCCGGGCGGGTGAGCGCGCGCCCGACCCCCAGCTGAGCCCGTTCCCGCCGGGACGCTCGGGATTCTCGGCGCGCGACACGAGCCCCTGAGCCACTGTCCGGCTCACAGGAGTGGCCGCTGGTCAGGCTTCGGCGAGCGCCGGCTCCGGCGTACCGGAGGAATGGGAAGCGCCGACCCGGCGCCGGGCCAGCCGGCCCGAGACCCGGTGGCCGCCCGCCATCACGACGACGACCAGAACCGTCTCGGCCGGGCCGTAGACCCTCGTCGAGGCCGACGCGGTCTTCGGCGGCGCCTCGGGCAGGTCCCCGGCCTTCGTGCCGGCCGGCGCGACCTTCGCGGCGTCGGCCTGGAAGGCCTGGTTGCGGGCCGAGCCGTGCAGGAACGGCGCGACCATCAGCACGCTGAGGCCGAGCAGCACCTCGAGGGCGACCGTCACCGGGAACTCGCGGAGCAGGATCACCCGCACCGGCCGCGTGTCGCCGGCCGCCCGGAGCGCCGGGGCCCAGAACGCGGCCCGGCGGCCGGCCGGCACCGTCCAGGTCGTCCACGAGACGAAGCTGTCCACGAACGGTCCCAGCGGCGTCGAGGGCGGCGGCACCGCCGCCAGCAGCGTGCCCTCGATGTCCCGGCCATGCATGGCTGTGCCAACTCCTCCCGGTCGTTGAACCGAGAAGCGGCTCGATGAACTGCCAGGTCAGAGACCGGTGAAGGTCGCGTTGACCACGGCCCGGGAAACGGCGGGCGATTCGGGGGCACCCATGTGAAGCGGATTCACCGAATAGACGAGCCGCCGGGACAGGTCACCGGTCGACGCCATCGCGTTGTTGTAGCCCGGCCGGTCGCCGCTCTTCGCCCAGATCGTGACCCCGTTGAGGACCGTCCGCGTGAACGGGGCCCCGATGTCCGCCCGCTTCGTCGCCGACCCGAACACCGGCACGTCCGGAATCGTGAACATCTCCTCCAGCTCGGCCGGCGGCAGCAGCCGCCCGCCGAACAGCGCCACCAGCACCCGGTCCAGATCGGGCGCGGTCGAAATCATCGACGCGGCCGACCATTGCAACGACGGATTCGCCGCGCTGATATCGATCCAGCCCTCATCGGCCGCCTCATAACCGTGCACATGGGGCCCCGGAATTCGCGGATCGTCGGCCGGCGTGCTCGTGCCGGCCAAATGCAGCGGGTCGATGATTCGCCGGTGCACCTCGGACGCCCAGCTGTGCCCGGTCACCCGCTCCACCAGCAGGCCGAGCACCAGGTAGTCGATGTCGGCGTACCGCTGCGCCGACCCGGGCGCAAAACTCGGCCACCGCGAGGTGTCGAGGTGCGCGTCGTGCGGCACGTGATCGAACCGGTGCTCCAGAAACCATTCCGGATCCTTGGTGTCGACGTTGAAAACGCTGTTCAGCCCGCTCGTGAAGTCGAGCAGATCGCGAACCGGAATGGCCGGATAGCCTTTCGGGAACTCGCGCGGAAGATAGCACTCGACCGGCTTTTCGAGATCAATTCTGTGCTCGGCCACCAACTGCAACACAACGACGGCCGTGAACACCTTGGTGATCGACCCGACCCGGAACCGGCTGTCCGCTCGCGGCGGCGCCGGATCGTGCAGCGAGGTGATTCCCGAGGTGCCGGCCCACTCGCCGGCCGACCCTCTGACCTGCACCAACGCCGCACTCGCCTCGCCGTTCGGCAACCCGGCGATCGCGGCGGCGAGTCTGTCCCCATCGAGCGGGGGAAGGCCTGCCGCGGCCTCGGCGCGGGCCGGGCCGGGCGAGGCGGCCACCGCGATCGCGGCGGCAAGAGCGACAGCAACCGTACGGGGAGAGACCGTCATCGAATCAGTCTGCGTCCACTGTGTCCGGTAGCGCGACCCCGCCTCGCCCTTCCGCCCGCTTTATTCGGGTGCCCGGCTCGCGGGGAGCTGCGAAAATTCCGTCGTGCCCCGGAAACCCGACGTGTCCTGCGTCTTCGTCTGCCACGACGGCCACGGCCGCATCCTGCTCGCCCGCCGCTCGGCCGGCGCCCGCGACGAGCCCGGAGCCTGGGACTGCGGCGCCGGCGCGATCGAGTTCGGCGAGAGCTTCGAGGAGGCCGTCACCCGCGAGGTCACCGAGGAATATTCGACCGCCCCGCTCTCGATCGACCTCCGCGGCGTCCGCAACGTCCTCCGCGACGACCCGCCCTCCCACTGGGTGGCCGTGATCTTCGCCGTCCGCGTCGACCCGGCCGCCGTCCGCATCGGCGAGCCCCACAAGTTCGACGATCTCGGCTGGTTCACGCCGTCCGGCCTGCCGTCCCCGCTCCACTCCCAGCTCCCGGCGACGCTCGCCCTGGCCCGCCCGTCGTGACCGTCGAGCTGGCGGTCCGCTTCCCGGTCGACGACATCGCCCTCAGCGCCCTGCACGCCCGCGCCTTCGGCGGCGGCGACCCCGCCCCGGCCGACGCCGACCCGTGGGCGACCCGCCTCCGCAACCACGCCCTGACCTGGATCGGCGCGTTCGACGGGGGAGCACTGGTCGGTTTCGTCCAGGTCGCCTGGGACGGCGGCGCCCACGCGTTCATCCTCGACACCATGGTCGACCCGTCCGCCCAGGGCCGGGGCATCGGCAGCGCCCTGGTCGCCGCGGCCACCGCCGAGGCCCGCAACGCCGGCTGCGACTGGCTCCACGTCGACTTCGAGGACCACCTGACCGACTTCTACCTCGACCGCAACGGCTTTCGCCCCACCCGAGCCGGCCTGATCGACCTCACCTGAGCGGCTGGGGCCAACCTGCCGCCCGGGCAGCCTGACCCCAACACCTCTCAAATCCTCGTTGTCACGGCATCAGCGCAAATCACTCCCCCCGAGTATCCGACCGGGCCGCCGGTTTCCGGCAGCGATAGCAGGGCGTCCAGGGCGGCCCGCCATTCCGGGACCGCCCTGTCGACGAGCGGGAGGACGAGGGCGTCGATGATCTCGTCGCTGACCGGCTTGCCTGCCTCCAGCGCCCGGCGTAGGTCGGCTCGGGCCTGCTCGGCGGCGGCCCAGCGGGGCCGGTCACCGCTGCCGGGAAGCTCGATGGTGGCCGCGGCGAAGCCCTCCGCCGCGCAGCGCCGGGCCCGAGCCGCCAGACGGGGATACATCTTGCGCAATCCGAGCGCGGGATGGCCGAGCAGGACGAGTGCTCGCGAACGGCGCTCCCGGGCGACCTATCGCCCGACCGTGACCCCGAAGGGGAGCACCCATGTCGAAACGTTCACGGGTACCACCTCCTCAGTCTCTTGCACGGCCCCGGAAAGCTAGCAGCGGCCACCGTGATCAGCAAAAGGTTTCCGCGCAGGCTCGATGGTGGATAGACCGGCCGGCCGCACACGGTCAGGTCACCGATCACGTCCGACGACCTGTCCGCCGTGCTGCCTTCCCACAGTCCCGCTCTGACCAGCTGGCCGCCGTACCGCGACGAATACACCGCCGGCCCGCCCAGCGCCTCGCCCCGGTAGTCGGCCAGCCGCTGGGCGCGGGCGGGGCTCATCCCGTGCGGGAACGGATGCTCCAGCACCGGGTCGGCCAGGCGCCGGCGGCTTCGTAGAGGAGCAGAAACCAATGGTTGCCGCCGTCACTATTGCCCATGCAAGCTTCGGGTCTAGGGTGAAGGACGAAGATCCACTGGTGGGAGGCGTCGCCGATGGCCGAGAGTGTCGTGATTACGGGCATCGGGGCGGTGACGCCGCTCGGGCTCGACCGGGAGAGCACCTGGGCCGCGCTGCTGGCCGGCCGTTCCGGGGCCGGCCCGATCACCGCCTTCGACGCGTCGCGGCTGCCGACGAAGTTCGCCGCCGAGGTGAAGGGGTTCGACCCGGCGACCGTCCTGGAGGGCAAACGCCTGCGCCGCTCCGCCCGCTTCACCCAGTTCGCCATTTCCGCCGCCCGCGAGGCGATCGCCGACGCGGGCCTGGCTGCCACGGCCGACGCGGGCGGTGCCGTGCCCAGTCCGCCGCCGGAGGGTGGGACCGGCGTCACGCTCGACCCCGACCGTACGGGTGTCGTCATCAATGCCGGGGTGGCCGGCTTCGACACGATCGAGGCGGCCTCGCTGATCCTGCACGAGCGCCGCCCGGGGCCCTACTTCGTGGCCTCGTCGCTGACCAACATGCCGGCCTGCGAGGTCGCGATCGACCTGGGCGTGCACGGCCCGGTCACCGCCTCGGCGCTGGCCTGCGCGAGCGGCAACTACGCCCTGGTCGAGGCGGCCCGCCTGATCCGCTCGGGTGAGGCCGACGTCGTCGTCTGCGGGGGCACCGACGCCGGTGTCACCGAGAGCCTGATGTCCGGACTCTCGGTGATGGGAGCCCTGTCGAAGCGCAACGACGACCCGGCCGCGGCCAGCCGGCCGTTCGACGCCGACCGGGACGGGTTCCTGTTCGGTGAGGGCTCCGTGATCATGGTGCTGGAGTCGCGAAGCCACGCCGAGCGGCGCAACGCCCGGGTCTACGCCGTGATGGCCGGTGGCGCGCTGACCTCGGACGCCTTCCACGTCAGCGCACCCTCGCCCGAGGGCACCCACGCCACTCGGGCGATCACCCGGGCGCTGGCCAACGCCGGCGTCGACCCGTCCGAGATCGACTACATCTGCGCGCACGGGACGAGCACGAAGGCCAACGACCGCACCGAGACGATGGCGATCCACCACGCGTACGGCGAAAGCGCGGCGAATATCGCCGTGAGCAGCCCGAAGTCGATGGCCGGGCATCTGATCGGCGCGGCCGGCGCCCTCGGCGCGATGGCCGCCGTGCTCGCGATCCGCGACGCCGAGGTGCCGCCGACGATCAACCTGACGACCCCCGACCCGGATTGCGATCTCGACTATGTGCCGAACGTGGCCCGCGAGATGCCGGTGCGGGCGGCTGCCGCCCACGCGTTCGGCTTCGGGGGACAGAACTGCGTGGCGGTGTTCACAGCAGACAAATAGCACGAAACGTGCACGCATGAGCTACAGCTACGACCCCTCCGTCTTCCATGCTCACCGCGGCTCAGGCAAACCCCATAAGTCGGACGTATACGCCGCAAACCACCGGGTAGGCCTCTGTCATGACCGACATCGCGGCGATCGCCCGCCCGCTGCGCGACGAGGGGGATCTCGACGTCCTGCTCGACCGGGCCGCCCGTGCCCGGGTCGTGCTGATCGGGGAGGCCAGCCACGGAACTCACGAGTTCTACACGTGGCGGGACGCGCTGACCCGGCGGCTGATCGCCGAGTGCGGCTTCGACCTGGTGGCGGTCGAGGGGGACTGGCCGGACTGCGCCCGGGTCGACGCCGCCGTGCGGGGCGAGCCGGGCGCGCCCGACGACCCGCGGGCGGCGCTGCTCGCCTATGAACGCTGGCCGACCTGGATGTGGGCCAACGAGGAGGTCGTCGACTTCACGAGGTGGCTTGCCCATGTCAATACCGGGAAACGAGGAAACGTCGGCTTCCACGGCCTCGACCTCTACTCCCTGTGGGAATCCCTCCACGAGGTGCTGGTGTGGCTACGGGAACACGACCCGGAAGGAGTCCCCGCGGCACTCGAGGCGTACCACTGCCTCGAACCCTTCCACGAGGACCCGAACGCCTACGCCTACGCCACCCGCTTCGCCGACCACAACTGCGAGGACGCGGTCGTCCGCATGCTGGTCGAGATGCGCGGCCGGAAACTCCCGGCCTGGCAGAACGCCGAGGTAGTGGCCGGCGCCGAGCGCTACTACCGCACGATGATCCAGGGCGGCCCCGCGTCGTGGAACGTCCGCGACCGCCACTTCGACGAGACCCTCGACCGTCTCATGAGGAGTTACGGAGACGACGCCAAAGCCGTCGTCTGGGCCCACAACACCCACGTCGGCGACGCGAGGGCCACCGACCAGGCTCGCCACGGCGAGGTCACCCTGGGCGAATTGGCCCGGGAACGGTACGGCCCGGAAAACGTGTTCCTGATCGGCTTCGGCTCCCACCACGGCACCGTCGTGGCCGGCCGCGACTGGGGTGCCCCGATGGAGCTGATGGGTGCCCCGGCGGCCCGGCGCGGTTCGCTGGAGGACGTCCTGCACGAGAAGGCGCCGGAGAACGCCCTTTTCGTCTTCCCGCCCGTGGGCCGGCGCCCGGACCTGCTGGTCGACGAGATCGGCCACCGCGCGATCGGCGTCGTCTACCGCCCCGAGCGCGACAGCTGGGGCAACTACGTCCCGACGGTGCTCGGCGACCGTTACGACGCGTTCGTCTGGCTCGACGAGACCCACGCCGTACGCCCGCTGCACACCCTCAAGGTCGACCGCCGCGAGCCCGAGACCTACCCGAGCGGCGTCTGATCGACGGTCCCGTGCCGGGCCGGGATCGCCGCCCGGCGCGCGTCGTTGACCGCCCGCTCACCGCGCGACCGCCCGTTCGACCAGCGTCATCACGTCGTCCAGGTTGGCCCGGAACTCGGCGCCGGCGTCCGGGTAGTGGTCCAGATAGCCGGCCACCGCCTCGTGCCCCGGCAGGTCACCGGTCTCGAACTGCGCCCGCCGTTCGGCCGGATCGAGCGTGCCGGCCCCGAAACGCCCGCTGACCTCCGACGTGACGTGCCCGAGGACGAACGTGCCGAGCATCCGTTCCAGCCGCGGCACCTCTTGCGGCGGCACCCCGGCCGCCAGCAGCAGCCGATAGACCGCCTCGACGAGGCGAAGAGCCGCCGGGCTCACCGCGGGCCGGGCCAGGAGGAGCGGGAACGCCGCCGGATGGCTTGCGCCGATTTCCCGTACGCCGTAAGCGAGGCGTTCCAGCGCCTCCCGCCACCCGATGCCGTCGGCCGGGAGCTCGACCTCGGACAGCATCTGCCCGAGTACGCCGTCGAGCAGTTCCTCCTTGTTGCGGAAGTAGCCGTAGAGCGCCATCGGGGTGAGCCCGAGCCGCTGGGCCACCGCCCGCATCGAGACCGCGGCCAGCCCGCGCTCGTCGGCCAGCGCGAGCGCCGCTCCGAGAATCTCCGGCCGCCGGGAGTCCTTGAGTTTCCGCACCGGAGCAGTCTACGGTGTAGACCGTCAGTCTACGGTGTAGACCAAGGAGGAGATCATGCTCGAGGTAGTCGATCTGACCAAGCGGTACGGCGCCGTGCGCGCCCTGGACGGATTCACCCTCACCGTGGCCGCGGGTGAGGTCACGGGCCTGATCGGCCACAACGGCGCCGGCAAGTCGACCTTCGTCGACGTGGTGTGCGGGCTGGTCCGCCCCGACGCCGGCACGGTCACGATCGCCGGCCGCGGTGACCTCGGCGTGGCACCCCAGCAGATCGCGCTCTATCCGGCGGTGACCGCCCGCGAGCACCTGCGCCTGTTCGGCCGCCTGGCCGGCCTGCGCCGCCGCGCCCTCGCCTCGGCCATCGACGAGGTGATCGACTCGCTCGCCCTCGGCGACTTCCTGGATCGGCGGGCCGGCCTGCTCTCCGGCGGCCAGCAGCGCCGCGTCCAGGCCGCGACCGCCCTGCTCCACCGCCCCGGCCTGATCCTGATGGACGAGCCGACCGCCGGCGCCGACCCGCCGACCCGCCGCTCGCTCCTGGCCACCCTCCGCCGCCGGGCGCTCGACGGCGCGGCCGTCCTCTACACGACCCACTACCTGCCCGAACTGGTCGAGCTGGAGGCCACCCTGGCGGTGGCCCGCCGGGGCCGCGTCATCGCCCGCGGCTCGGCGGCCGACCTGCTCGGCGACCTGCCGGGCGAAGTCCGCCTCCGCGCCGCCGGCTGCGACGAGGTCCGCGTGCGCACCTGCGACCCGGCCGCGGCCCTGGTCACGCTGCTGGAGGCGACCCCGGGCCCGATCGAGGAGATCGACCTGCGCAAGCCGTCCCTCGACGACCTCTACCAGTCCCTGGCGGCCTGACATGAAGGCCTACCGCATCGCCACCCTGGCCCGCCACAACCTGCTCCTGCGCCGGCGCGACCCAGGCCAGCTCGTGAGCTACCTGATCATGCCGATGGTCCTGATGCCGGTCTTCAAGCCGATCTACGAACGAGCCATCCCCGGCGGCGCCACCCAGATCGCCACCGGCCTGCTCATCATGTTCTCGGTCCTCGCCCTCAGCATCGTCGGCAACTCCACCCTGACCGAACGCTCGTGGCACACCTGGGACCGCCTCCGCTCCACCCCGGCCACCACCCCCGAGCTGCTGCTGGGCAAGGCCCTCCCGGTCTACGCGGTGCTCCTGTTCCAGCAGTTCACCCTGCTGTTCTTCGCCGCCGCGGTGATCGGCGTCCACCCGGCGGGCCCGCTCTGGCTGCTCGCCGTCTCGGTGGCGGTGTGGGGCGCCGTCCTGCTGGCGGTCGGCACCGCCCTGGCCACCGTGGTCCGCAGCCACGGCGAACTCTCCGTCCTCAGCGACCTCGGCGCCCTGCTGGTCACGACCCTGGGCGGCGCGCTGGTCCCGCTCTCCCTGTTCCCGGCCTGGCTCCGCCCGCTGGCCCCGCTCTCCCCGGGCTACTGGGGTCTGAAAATGCTCCGGTCCGCCCTCCGCGGCGACCTCACCGCCACCCTGCTCCCAGCAGCGGTCCTGCTCGCGATCGGCCTCGCCGCAGCCCTGCTGGCCGGCTGGCGCCTGTCCCGCGGCTGGGGCCGCGCCACCCTGCTTTAGCCCCCGCCCCCGCTAGATCGTTGACCGGAAATTGTGTGCTGGTGGTGGTGTCAGTGGTCGTAGGCGATCAGTGATCGTTTGATCGGTGCGCCGATGGTCCAGGTGTGCCAGATCATGGTGTTGAGGGCGAGGAGGCGTTGCAGGACTCGGGTCCAGAGGCTGGTGGGTACGCGGGCGTTGTGGTGTTCGAGGCCGAGCTGGTTTTTCAGGGTCCAGATGATCGCTTCGGTGCGTTGATGTAGCCAGTTCGGGAACGGGCGTGGGGTTTTCTCGTCCCGGCGGGCGGGGCGGAGCAGGGTGGGGTCCAGGTCGGCGAAGAAGTCCTCGACGTCGGCGCCGGAAAGGCCTTTGTCGGTGACGATCACGCTGTCGGGGCAGGGCCGGTTGACCGGCCGGTGGGTCAGGGTCTGGCGGGTCTGTTCGCGTTCGCCGGCCAGTTTCGGGTTGGCCAGACTGAACCCGGTGACCGTGCCGTCCGGGGTCGTGATCAGCAGTAGTTTGGCGCCCCGGTACCAGCGGGAGTGGGCTGATTCGTAGCCGTCGCCGGCCTAACCGAACAGGTCCGAGCGCTGCGTGGTGGTCTTCGACTGCCCGCACCCGATCGGGGTGGCGTCCATCAGCCGCAGCGTTTCGGCGCTGCCCGGCGTCACGGCGGCGAGCCAGCGCAGGGCCGCTTCCAGCAGTGACGCGGTGTTTCAGAGCCGCTGGTTGTACTCACTCTGGCGCAGCAGCCGCGGGAACAGGTGTCCGACCCGGGCTGGGGGCGGCGCGGAGCCAGTGGTGCTCGTCGTTGTAGCGCAGCAGGACCTGTGCCACGGCCAGGCACAGCAGTTCCGCGTCCGTGACCAGTGGTGGGCGGCCGGGACCACGACGGGCCCGTGCCGGGCGTGAGGCCGCGATGATCCGGTCGTCGAGTTCCACGTACAGTGCGATCAGAAGAGTGTCCAGGTCGGCGTCCAACACGGCTTCCTTGTGAGGTCTGATGTTCGGGTAAGCAACGCCGATCATGGACACTCTTCGTCTTCACGTCACGAACCGGGCCGTACGTGTCGCCAACAGCACCGAATTGCCGGTCAACGATTTAGTGCCCCGGGGGCGTCAGCCGCGAACACCTTCGTCACCCTCAGGTCGATCCGGGCGAAGCGGCCGGACGCCGTCCGATCCGACCTGCACCAATGCCAATGCCAACGCCCGCCACCCCACGTCCCGGCCGCCCAACGCCGCGGACGCGAACGGATCCGCACATTCCAGCGGACTATCCGTCCGGGCCGACCGTCGACGGCCTTGTTCCGCCGCCGGCAGCGCAACGGCACCTGGAACACCGTCCTGGCCCAGCCGAGCGGCTGGCCGGGGCCCGTCACGCTGATCGGCCGCGCTGCCGTTCGTGCTCGGGTTTCAGCGGCGTGAGCTGGATCTGCTTCGCGAGTGCGTAGGCCGCGCGCCGGTCGTCCTCGTCGGCGACGAACACCCGGCCGACGAGCAGGGCGGCGCGGTGCGGCACCTCGATCCGGGTCATGCCCTCCGGCGTGTCGCCGGTCCACTCCGGTTCGCAGAGGAGGAAATCGCCGGTGGCCGTTCCGGTGGTCCGTTTGCCGACGTAGGCGAAGTTGGCGCCGCTGGCCCGGTCGGTGAACTGCACGCTGTAATAACGGCCGTTCATCTCGGGCACGTGCAGCACCCGCGGCCCGGCCTTCACGTCCAGCCAGCCGCCGAGGTAGAGGAGGTTATCGGTGCCGGTCGCGATGACGCTGCTGGTCGACGCCGCCTCCGAGGGGCTGTCCGGCACGGCGTAAAGCGTGTTCACCGGGATCGGGCCGCCGCCCAGCCCGTGATGGACGAATATGCGCCGGAAGCCGTTGACCGTGATCCACGGCCAGAAGTAGATGAAGGCGAACGTTCCGAGCACCCATACGATCACCGCCGTGGTGGCGAGCGGGATGACGCCCCGGCCGGCGATCCGGGTGTAGACGACCCACGCGAAGACCGCCAGGATGACGACCGTGACCGGCCGGCCGTGTTTCAGGATCAGGCGGTTCATGACCGCACCTCGACCACGGGCGGAACCTCGTAGTCGGCGTCCGCGACGGGCAGATAGGCCCGGAGCATGAGCTTGAAGCGACCCGGCGGCGTCGCCAGCCAGTTCGGTGCCGCGCCGGGCGGTTGCCGCGACTGCAGCAGTACGTCGACCGAGCCGTCGGCGTTCTTCACCAGACCGGAGTGGTCGTCCACGCTCGACCGGCCCGTCGGGCCGGTGACCAGGTAGCCGACGGTGTCCGTTGCGGTGAGCGACCAGAAGGCGTCGCCGGGTGGAAGCTGACCGGCCGGGAAGTGAAGACGGTAGGCGTGCTCGCCACTGAGCCGCTTTCCCGATCCATCTCTGGTCGCGGTCCAGTAGGCGGCTTCTTCGAACACGTTGACGACCGGCAGGGCCTTCTGCAGCGCGGCCCGCACCAGCACTCCGTTTCCGGGCTGACCGACCCTGCGGATCGCGCTCCAGCCGTGGACGGTCGTCGTCTCGGCTCTCGCCACGGCATCCAGGATCAGGACCGTCGTCAGGTACGCGAAGGTGGCACCGATGATCAGGCCTTGCACGGCGCCGGAACCCGCCACCCAGGCGAGGACGCCGCTCACGTTGAGACTCATGCCCATCTTCATAGCATGATTGTTCTATCTGAACTAGAATAACTATATGTTCGTGCTGATCGACCCGACGGCGACGACTCCCGTGTTCGCCCAGATCGAAGCGTCGATCGCCACCCAGATCGCGACCGGGACGATCGCGACCGGCGCGCGCCTGCCGGCGGCGAGGGACCTGGCGGATTCCCTCGGGGTGAACGTCCACACGGTCCTGCGCGCCTATCAGGCACTCCGCGACCAGGGCCAGATCGAACTGCGCCGGGGCCGCGGCGCCGTCGTCGTCGGCGCGCCGACCGCCGACCGGGTCCGCGAGGCGGTCGCACGGGCCGCCGCGGAGGCCAAGAGCGCGGGAATCCCGATCGGCACCCTGCTGGCCCTCGTCCGAGAGGAATACGAATCATGACCGGTCGCATCGTCGACCACGCCACCGCCCGGCGGGCCGCGCTCGTCGCCGCGATCTGGGCACCGCTGGCGATCGTCGTCGCCTCCGAAGCGGTGATCATCGGCGTGGGCGCCACGGGCAGCCCGCGGCTCATCGTCCACTGGGGCGCCGGTTCCGACCGGACCGGGCCGTGGTGGACGTACGCGGTCCTCGTCGCCGCGATCGGGTTCCCGGTCATCGCGTTCATCGGCTTCTTCATCGCCCGCGCGACGCGGATGGCGGGGACGAACGCCTGGATGCCGGCCATCGCGATGGGGGTCACCGTCTTCCACGCCGTCGGCATGGGCGTCGGCTCGGTGGTGCTCAACGACTCGCGGCTCGCTCCGGCCCTGCCGCTCGGCGGCGGCGTCCTCCTCGCGGTCGCCGCCGCGCTCCTCACCTGGTGGCTGCTGCCACGCGAGGCGTCGGCGAGCCAGGGTGTCGAGGCCGCCGACATGCTGCCGATCCGGCCGGGCGAGGTGGCGGGATGGACCGGGAAGGTCGACCTGCCCGCCTGGTTCGTCTCCCTCATCGCCGCCGTGGCCGCGGCGCTCATCGTGTTCGGCGTGTTCCTGCTTCTCACCGTCGGCGGGAAGATCTGGCCGATCTTCCTCTCGCCGGTGCTCCTGCTCGTGGTGCTCCTGGCCACGGCGCAGTTCGTCGTCACCGCGGGACCGCGCGGATTCATCGTCCGATCGGCGCTCGGCTGGCCGCGGCTCAGCGTCCCGGCCGGGTCCCTCGCGAAAGCGGGAGTCGTCCAGGTCGATCCCATGGCCGACTTCGGCGGCTGGGGAATCCGATGGGTGATCGGCCCGAGCCATCGGGGCCGGTGGGGCATCGTCACCCACCGCGGGGCGGGTCTCGAGGTCGTACGCCGCGACGGCCGCTCGATCGTCGTCACGGTCGACGACGCCGGCACGGCGGCCGCGGTCCTCGAGACCTACGTCACGAAGCGAACGTGACGATCGCCGCCACGGAGGGGTCGTAGCTGTCGGTGGTGTCGACGGTGAGGGTCGGGACCTCCAGGGTGATCGGGATCCAGGCGTCAGCCGCGACCGGATTGCCCTGGTGGGCGGCCCGGCCGGCGGCGGCCCGGGCCGCGATCCGGGCCCCGGCGGTCACCGTGGTGACCTGGCAGCGGATCACCCGGGCCGGAACACGGGGGAGCAGCGGCGCCAGAATCGGGCGCCACAGGTGATCCTGGAAGGCGGCCTCGGCGACCACGGTGACGCCGGCCAGGGCCAGAGTCGTCACGGTGTCGGTGAAGACCCGGTAGGTGTGGCGCATGTCGGGGTCGGGGGTGCCGGCGTGGACGACGCCCTCGCGGATCTCGTCCCGGCTGATCAGCGGGCAGCCCAGCGACTGGGACAGCAGGCCGGCCAGGGTGCTCTTGCCGGAGCCGGGCGGGCCGCTGACGACGATCAGGGTCACGAGGCCAGCACGATTCGCAACTGGGTGTGGAAGGTGATCGGCGCGCCCATCGCTTCCGCCACTTCGGCGATCGCGGCCGGGCGGCCGGCGGCCGGAATGTGCTGGACCAATTGCCGGCCGGCGTGCGATCCGACCCAGTCGAAGAGTTGTCCGGCGTCGCGGAAGCTGGTGTCGACGGTCACGTCGCGTACGGAAATCGTCGCAAAGCCCGCCTCCCGCAAGGCTGCCGTCACCGATGAGGCGGTTTGGAAAAGGTCGTCGTTGCGGCGCGGCGGCGGCGCGCCTTCGGCGTGCCGCGCCAAAATCTTCAAAGCCTCGGGATATCGCGGGTCATGCTCCGCGAAACTGGTGAAAGCCAGGCGGCCCCCGGGCCTCAGAAGCTTCCGGTACGCGGTGAGCGCGGCTTTCGGATCGGCCAGGAAGAACAGCACGAGTCCCGCCGTGACGGCGTCGAACGTGCCGTCGGGAAAGTCCGGCGCCTGTGCGTCGCCGAGCCGCACCGATACCCAGGGAATGGGCGCCGCCTGGGCTGCCGTGCGCGACACCATTCCGGGCGCCAGATCGATGCCCGTCACCGCTCCGGTCGGTCCGACCGCGGCCGCCGCCGGAAAGAGAACCGCGCCTCGCCCGCAGCCGACATCGAGCACCGTTTCGCCGGGCTTCAAGAGGGCCGCCTCGACCAGCGCGGCTCCCATCGGCGTGAAGAAATCGACTCCGACGCTGTCATAGCTGCCGGAAGCCTGGTCGAAGACGTCCACAATCGACTCGCTCATTGGATCAGCATCTCCCATCAGCCCGCCGTCCCCGTCAGCCCAGCATCTCAACCGGCCGGATCTCCGGATAGGTCGGCGCGGTCCACGGGCTGCCGCGGGCCGCCGAGTCGGCGAAGGCGCCCAGATATCCGCTGGTGATGGTCAGCACGCGCCGGCCGTCGAGGCCGCCCAGCGGGAGCAGCAGCCGCAGGGGAGCGGCCAGGTAATACGCCGCATAGTCGGTGAAGTCGAAGTGCCGGGCGTCGGGAATCGTATAGGCGTGCGACGATCCCTTGCTGGCGTGGAAGAGCAGCCGGGTCGACGGGTCGGTGGCCGCTCCGTCATTTCCCGAACTGAGCAGCAGCAGAGGTTTGCGGAGCCCACTGGCGACGACGGGCCCATAGGGCGTGCCGTCGAGATCGGCCGCCCCGGCGCAGGAGGCGTCCTGGCGGCAGGCTTCGAGGGAGGCCGCCCCGCCGAACGAGTGTCCGATATAGAGAATGTGCCGGGCGTCCACATGATCTTGATAGGCGGCGGCGACCTGTCGCGCGGCGAAAAGCGCGTCGCCGGCCCACACTTCGACCAACTTATCGGCTTTGTCGGCGGTGAGCGTGGACGGATCGCCATCCGCCGAAGCGGTGACCAGATGGCCGTCGAGCACGGTCACATTGGCGCTGTAGGTGGGAGTGACGCCCGCGACGACATATCCGCGGGCGGCCAGCGAGGCGGCGATCGTCGCGTATTGCGGAGCCGAGAACCCCATTCCCGGCAGCAGCACGACGACCGGGAAGACGCCGTCCGCGATGGGCGCCTCGAGCAGGGTGCCGGTCTTGATGCGCCCGAAGGCGGTCTGCCCGATTCCGAACTTGTGCAGATGCGACCAGTCGCCCGGCGCATAAGGGGCGGCGGCGCTGCCGGAAACACCGGTCTTGACCGGGTACCACAGCCACACCGACAACGGCCGGGAATCGCGGGACAGATCGCGCCACTCCGACACCGTCCGCCCGACGGCGAACGGCCCGCTCGGCGCCAGGCTCACCGGCCGTTGCGACCGCACGGCGCTGTAGCCGGCATAACCGCCGCCCAGGGCGATCAACACGGCCAGAATCAGGGCCAGGGCCCGCCGGATCCGCACGCCCTCATTGTGGGCTCACGCGTTCGCCGGTGCCAGGTCCGCCTCGAGTTCGGCCGAGACCCGGTGGCTCGTCCCGCGCGCCCAGCGTCCGGTCGTGACCAGGCCGAACACCAGCACCGCCACCCCCAGCCCGACCATGATCCACCAGCCGACGTGGGTGGCCGCGGCCAGCGCGGGACCGCTCGACGCGGTCGTCGCGCCGGCCACCGAGGCTCCGATCACCGCGATGCCGAGCGTTCCGCCGACCTGCCGGCTGGTCGACGCGATCGCCGCCGCCACCCCGGCCTGGGCCCGCGGCATGCCGGAGACCGCGGCGTTGGTGATCGGCGGGTTGACCAGGGCGAACCCGCTTCCGAACACCAGGTAGGCGATCATCAGCCGCCAGAACGGGGTCGCCGGGTCGATGCCGGTCAGCAGCAGGGCGCCGGCGGTGAAGCCGATGCCGGCCAGGAGGAGCGGCAGCCGCGGCCCCTTCGCCGCGAGCAGTCGTCCCGAGAGCGGCGAGACCAGCGCCATCATCGCGGCGGCGGGCAGCGTGTAGAGGCCGGCGTGCAGCGGCGACAGCCCACGGCCCTCCTGCAGATAGAGCGCGGTCAGGAACAGGTAGCCGGCCAGCGCCCCGAACGCGCACACCGCGATCAACGTGGCCCCGCTGAACGGCACGCTCCGGAAGAACCGCAGCTCGAGCAGGGGCTCCGGCCGCCGCGACTCCCAGATCAGCAGCGTCGTCAGCGCGAGCACGCCGAGCACGAAGCAGCCGATGATCTCGAACGACCCCCAGCCCCGCTCCGGTCCCTCGATGATCCCGAACGTCACCGACGCCAAGGTCAGGAGAACCAGGATCTGGCCGACCGGGTCGATGCGCCGCGGGTGCGGCGCCCGGCTTTCCGGTACGAACCTGGCCGCCAGCAGAAACGCGGCGATGCCGACCGGCACGTTGATCCAGAAGATCGAGCGCCAGCCGAGCGAGTCGACCAGTACGCCGCCGACCAGCGGGCCGAGCGCCATGCTGAAGCCGACCACCGCACCCCACACGCCGATCGCCCGCGCCCGTTCCCGGGGCTCGGTGAAGGTGTTCGTGATGATCGACATCGCGACGGGGTTGAGCATCGAGCCGCCGATCGCCTGCAGCATCCGGAACGCGATCAGCCAGCCGAGGCTGGGCGCCAGGCTGCACAGCAGCGAGCCGACGCTGAACAGCGCCAGACCGGTCTGGAAGGTGCGCCGCCGCCCGACCCGGTCGGCGGTCGATCCGGAGAGCACGAGCAGGCTGGCCAGCACCAGCGTGTACGCGTCGATGGTCCACTGGAGCCCGGACACCGAGGCGTGCAGGTCGGTCCGGAGCGACGGCAGCGCGATGTTGACGATCGTGTTGTCGAGACTCACGATCAGCAGGCTCATGCAGCAGATGGCCAGGATCAGGTAGCGATGGCGCATGAATTAGTTATAACACTATAACTATTGTATAGTGCAGCTTCCAGGTGGGTAGCGATCGTCACATGGACGCCGTACGCACCAACGTTCCCGCCCGGCTGGACCGCCTGCCCTGGTCCCGCTGGCACTGGATGATCGTCATCGGGCTGGGCACCGTCTGGATCCTCGACGGCCTCGAGGTCACCATCGTCGGCAACCTCTCCGGCCGGCTGGCCGAGAAGGGCAGCGGGCTGCCGATCACCCAGTCCCAGATCACCGGCTTCGGCGCCGCCACGTACGTGCTCGGCGCGTGCGTCGGTGCCCTGTTCTTCGGCTGGCTGACCGACCGGTTCGGCCGCAAGAAACTGTTCATGCTGACCCTCGGCGTCTACCTGCTCGGCACCGCGATGACCGCGCTGTCGTTCCACGCCTGGTGGTTCTTCCTGTTCCGCTTCGTCACCGGCGCCGGCATCGGCGGCGAGTACGCGGCGATCAACTCGGCGATCGACGAGCTGATCCCGGCCCGGCACCGCGGCCGCATCGACATCGTGATCAACGGGACGTACTGGGCGGGTGCCGCGTTCGGGGCGCTGCTGACCGTTCCGATCCTCACCCAGCTGCCCGTGTCGTGGGGCTGGCGGCTCGCGTTCGGCCTCGGCGTCGTGCTCGGCCTGGTGATCCTGCTGGTACGCCGGCACGTGCCCGAGTCGCCGCGCTGGCTGTTCATCCACGGCCGCGGCGACGAGGCCGAATCGCTGGTCTCCGGCGTCGAGCGCACGGTCACCGAGGAAGATCACGTCGAGCTCGAGCCGGCCGAGAAGTACATCGAGATCCACCAGCGCAAGTCGATCGGCTTCGCCAGGATCGCCGGCACCCTGATCCGCGACTACCCCAAGCGGGCCGGCCTGGGCCTCGCCCTGTTCATCGGCCAGGCGTTCCTCTACAACGCCATCACCTTCGGGTACGCCCAGATCCTCCAGACGTTCTTCAAGGTCCCGCCCGGCAGCACCGGCTACTACTTCGCGGTGATCGCGGTCGGGAACCTCGCCGGCCCGCTCCTGCTGGCCCACCTCTTCGATTCCCTGGGCCGCAAGTTCATGATCACCGCGACCTACGTCGGATCGGGCGTACTCCTGCTGGTCACGGCCTGGCTCTTCCACGCCGGAGCGCTCAACGCGGTCACGATGACGGTCTGCTGGTGCGTGGTGCTGTTCTTCGCCTCGGCCGGGGCGAGCTCGGCCTACCTGACCGTCTCCGAGATCTTCCCGATGGAGACCCGGGCGCTGGCCATCGCCTTCTTCTACGCGGTCGGCACCGCGGCCGGCGGCATCACCGGCCCGCTGCTCTTCGCCCACCTGGTCGGCACCGGCAAGGTCGGCGACACCGTGGTCGCGTTCGTCATCGGCGCCATCCTGATGATCGTCGCGGGCCTGGTCGAGCTGGTCCTGGGCGTACGCGCCGAGCGCAAGAGTCTCGAAGACCTGGCAACCCCGCTCTCGGCCGCGTCCCCATCGACGGCCTGACGGTTGCTCTATGTGGCAACTGGGTAAGGCGCAGCCACGTCTGATTTGGAGGATGTCAAAATGGTCGATCCCGGGACCACCCCCGTTCCCGCCGGTGTGGGGAGAGGCGCCCGCATCTGCACCATCGTTGCCTTCGCCTTCGCGGTGATCGCGGTCTTCTTCATCCCGATCCTGTTCGGCCTCATCGCGGTCATCCTCGGCGTGATCGCCGCCACCCAGGGCGACAAGCCCCTGGGCTGGTACGCCGCCGGCGCCGGCGCGGCGGGCGCCATCATCGGCATGATCCTCGGCGCGATCGTCTACAGCGCCGCCAACTGACCCACCTCCTCGGTGGTGCCGGGCCGGCCCGACGCCCTCAGCGACCCGGGCCGGCCCGTCGAGGTCTTTCAGCCGCTCAGCCCTCGGCCGGCCACCAGGCTCCCACGCCGACGCGGCACCGCTCGGCTTGGCGGAGCCGCGAGTTCGGCCGGGGTTCACCTGATGGCCCCGAGCGGCAAGATGGTGGCGCGACCCGCCCGATAGGCTGCGCGCGACGGCGCGCAGTAAGGGGCACGATGATCGGCTGGCCGACCGCACCGGTGATCTACGAGATCGACACCCGTCCCTGGCTGACCGCGATCGGCGACCGGGTCGGGCAGGCGGTCACGCTCACCGACGTACCGGCCGCGGTCTGGGACGACCTCGCCCGCCCGGGGATCGACGCGGTCTGGCTGATGGGTGTGTGGGAGCGCAGTCCCGCCGGTCTCGCCGTGGCCCGCCACGACGAAAACCTTCAAAAAGCCATCCATCGGGCCTTGCCCGACGTCCGCCGCGAGGACGTCAGTGGTTCCCCTTATTCCGTACGCCGCTACGAGCCCGACGGCCGCCTGGGAGGCCGCACCGGTCTCGCCGTGGCCCGGTCCGAGCTGGCGCGCCGCGGTCTCAAGCTGATCCTCGACTACGTGCCGAACCACGTCGCCCCCGACCACCCGGCGATCCACCGGTACCCGTCGTGGTTCGTCACCGGCACCGAGGACGAAATGGCTCGTGACCCCGCCGGCTGGTTCCGCGCCGGCGCCCACATCGTGGCCCGCGGCCGCGACCCGTACCTGCCGCCCTGGCCCGACGTCGCCCAGCTGAACGCCTTCGACCCCGGCCTGCGGGCGGCCGCCGCCGAGACGATGATCGCGATCGCCGACCAGTGCGACGGCATGCGCGTCGACATGGCGATGCTGGTCACCAACGAGATCTTCGCCCAGACCTGGGGCGACCGGGCCGGCCCGGCACCCGACTCCGAGTTCTGGCCCGAGACGATCGACCGGCTGCGCAAGGAGCATCCGCAGACGGTCCTGATCGCCGAGGCGTACTGGGACACCGAGTGGGCGCTCCAGCAGCAGGGCTTCGACTTCTGCTACGACAAGCGCCTCTACGACCGCCTGGCCCACGAGACCGCGGCGACCGTACGCGTCCACCTCTCCGGCGACCAGGAGTTCCAGCGGCGCCTGATCCGCTTCACCGAGAACCACGACGAGCCCCGCGCGGCGACGGCGATGCCGGGCGGCCGCGACCGCGCGGCGGCGGTCGCCGCGGCGACGCTGCCGGGGGCGACGCTCTGGCACGACGGCCAGTTCGAGGGCCGCCGCGTCCAGCTGCCGGTCTTCCTCAACCGAGCCCCGGCCGAGCCGGTCGACGACGCCCGGCTGACCTTCTACCACCGGCTGGTCGAGGTCGCGGCTGGCCTGCGCCGCGGCGAGTGGCGCCTACTCGACACGCACGGCTGGCCCGGCAACGACACCGGCGAGTCGGTGCTCGCCTGGGCCTGGCACGACGGCCGCCCCCACCACATCGTGGTCGTCAACCTGTCGGCCGAGCCGGCCCAGGCCCGCATCCCCCTGCCCTGGGACGAGCTGCGCGGCCGCGGCTGGCGCCTGGTCGACCTGCTCGACGGCCGCGCCTTCGAACGCGGCGGCGAAGACCTGGCCGGCCCCGGCCTCTACGTCGACCTCCCACCGTGGGGCGCCCACCTCCTGGCCGTCACCACTACGCGGCGTTCCTAACGCGTGTTTCAGAGGCCTCCGGTAGATGGTTCTGCGACCGAGCAAGAACTTGGTACCGGAGACCTCGTGGCCGCCTCAGCGGTGACGAGGCGGCATGCCCTTAGTCCTGCGCCGCATCCGGGTCAGCCGGCTCGGCGTCGGCCGCGCCCGATCACGTCCGGTGCTCGTGCCGGCCGACCGCCGACATCTGTGCTCATGCGGGATCAAGGCCTGCATCCCCGGCAAAAGCGGCCAGGACGCCCACCGCAAGGCCAAAGGCCTGCCGCAGCAGGCGTCCGCCGAAGTTCGACCCGCCGCCCTCCCGGCTCCGCCACGCCGTTGAGAACAACATCGCTCGACTCAAACGGCACCGCGGTGTTGCCACCCGCTACGACTGTGAGGATGATCGAGTGCCACCCGGGGGTTGAGTCTGACCCGCGCTACGACGGGCCTTGGGTGGCTTGAATTTGATCTGTCGATTCGGGCCTCGGGCGGTGCTTGCTGCCGCCGGACCGGCGGGACGGGTCCCGATAAGGGCCTTGCCGCTTACAAGGCGCCATCACAGTCCTGACCGCTCTTCGCCGGCCCGGCGACGGCCCATCCGTTCCCGAGCCGTCAGCAGCCGAACAACCGTGCCCAGCATGTCCCACCCGTCGCCGCCCGAGCAGCACGACACCTCCGATGAGGTGATCCCCGGCGTTGACACCCACAAGGACACTCGACATCTGCTGTCTGCAGGGCTGACAGTGGTCGAGGTCAGCCAGCCCGACCAGGCCAACCGTCGCCGACGCGGCAAAACCGACGCGATCGACGCGCAGGCCGCAGGCCGAGCGGTTCTGTCCGGGCGAGCCACCGCCATCGCGAAGACCAGCGACGGCCATGTCGGATCCGCCTGTTCAAGCTGGCCAGAACCTCCGCTGTCAAAGCCCGGACCCGGGCGATCAACCAGCTCAAAGCCGTCCTCGTCGGCGTCGACCCGAACCCGCGTGAGTCGAGGACCGGACTCAGCCTGCCCAAGCTGGTTCGCCCGTGCGCCGACCTCGACCCGGACACCACCGACGATCCCACGTCGGCTGCGGCATACACCCTGCGTCTGCTGGCTCGCCGGTTCATCGGACTCACTCGCGAGGTCGACGAGCTGAACCGCCGCATCTTCAACGCCGTGCCCGCTCACACGCCCGAGCTCCTGCAACGACCCGGCGTCGGGCCCGACACCGCGGCAGCTCTTCTCCTGGCCGCCGGCGACAACCCACGACGACTCAGCAGTGAGGCATCTTTCGCCGCGTTGTGCGCAGTCAGCCCTACCGAGATGTCGTCTAGTCCGCTCGCCGAAATACCGCGTTTCCCACTACGAACGTCATCGCGACCCGGGTCTCTCCGATCTCCTCGGGCGGCCCGGCGAACGGGTTCCGGTCGAGCACCGCGAGGTCCGCCCGGAAACCCGGCTCGATGCGCCCGGTGTCGTCGAGGTGGTTCACGAATGCCGACCCGGCCGTGTAGGCCTCGAGTGCCACCGCGAGCGACAACCTCTGCTCGGGAAGGAACGGTTCGCGGCCCGTTCCGATCAGCACCCGGTTGACCGCCACGTGGATGCCCTGGAGCGGGTCGGGGCTGCTCACCGGCCAGTCGCTGCCGGCCGCCAGCCGCGCCCCGGCCTGGTGCAGATCGCCGAACGGATATTGCCACCGGCCCAGATCCTCATCGAGGAACGGCAATGTCAGATCGTCCATCTGCGGCTCGTGCGTGGCCCACAGCGCCTGGATGTTGGCTGCCGCCCCGAGCGCGGCAAAGCGCGGCACGTCATCCGGATGCACCACCTGCAGATGCGCCAGATGCGGCCGCGTATCGCTGGCACCGTTTTCCCGCCGTGCCCGTTCGACCGCGTTCAGCGCGTCCCGCACCGCGCGGTCACCGAGCGCGTGGAAATGCGGCTGGAATCCCTGCCGGTCAAGCTCGGCCACATATTCCGGCAACTTGGCCGGGTCGATGAACGACAGACCCGAATTCGCGGTCGCGTGCCCGCACGAATCCCGGTACGGCGCGGTCATCGCCGCCGTGAAATTCTCCGCGATCCCGTCCAGCATCAGCTTCACCGAGCCGCAGCGCAGCCGCCCGATCGTCATCGACTCGCGCTTGGCGACCAAGTCCGGAATCTGCTCGGCGCCCCGGTCACGATCCCACCACAGGGCCCCGACGACGGTCGCGCTGAGCGCGCCGGTGCGCGCCATTTCGAGGTACGCGTCGGAGACGTCGGCATAACCGTTGGTCGCACAGAGCATCGCGTCCTGCCAGGCCGTGATGCCGAGCGAATGCAACAGTTCCTGTGCCCGTGTCAACCCGCTCAGCCGTACGGCCGCGGTGACCGGCGGGATGACCGCGGCGACCAGGCTCATCGCGCCTTCCTGCAGGCCGCCGACCGGTTCGCCGTCGGCGTCGCGGTCGATTCTCCCGTCGGCCGGATCGGGCGTCGACGCGGTGACGCCCGCCAATTCCAGTGCGCGGCTGTTCGCCCAGCCGGCGTGATGGTCGCGGTTCATCAGATAGGCCGGCCGGTCCGGCACCAGTTCGTCGAGAATGCGGCGGCTCGGCACCCCGTTCTCGAAGCTCTCCATCGACCAGCCGCCGCCGGTGATCCATTCCGCGTCCGGATGGGCATCGGCGTACGCCCGGATTCGCCGCCGGTATTCGTCCAGGTCGACGGTTCCGGTCAGGTCGCACTGCCCGAGCTCGACCCCGCCCATCACCGCGTGGATGTGCGCGTCCTGGAACCCCGGGATCAGCAGGCGCCCGGCCAGATCGATGCGCTCGGTCGCGGGCCCGGCCAGGTCGGCGAGGTCGGGCCCCACGGCCACGACGCGGCCGCCGCGCACGGCGACCTGCGTCTCGGTGGTCCCGCTCCCGGTGAACACCGGGCCGTTGGTGAAAAGCTTCTCCGCGTACGCCGTAGCCATGTCACGCCTCGACCCTCAGGGAACCTTGTTCAGTCGTAATGGTGCAGCTCGGGCCACAGATCCTGCCATGTGCCGGGCAGCTGGCGGCAGACGTAGACGGAGGCGTCCGACTCCTCGTTCTCGATTCCGGCGCTGTTGCGCAGCCGGGGACCCGCCTCGCACGTCCCGAACCGTGCCCGCACCTGGGCCGGCTCGGCCTCGGAGACGACGATGGCCACGGTCTTGTCGTTGGGCGGCGGCCCGTAGTTCCACAGCTCGTTGTGCCCGCTGTACACCGCCGGCAGCCCGAGCGGCTTGCCGTACCGGTCGAGCGCACCCGCCTCGCCGTAGTTTCCCGTGAACAGCACCGCCTTCCGCTGGTCGTCGGGGGAGAGGCGGTCGTAGACGCCCTTGACCTGCCGGACGTAGTCCGGCCAGCCGATCTGGTCGGCGACGGTCGAGTTCGCGTCGGCGATGAAGCCGGCCCGGTCGGCCGGCAGCAGCGGCAGCGAGAACACCGCCGACACCGCGACGTTGACGACGACCGCGGCGATGATCAGAGCGCGTCTCGCCCGGCGGCCGCCCAGCCAGCGCTCGGTGGCGACGGCCCCGACCGCGAAGAGCCCGGCGACCAGCCCGAACGTGTAATAGGGCTGCCCGGCGCTCGCGAACACCAGCACGAGCAGAATCGGATATGCCACCGCGAACGCCCGGATCGGCCGGAGCTCGCGGTTTCTCAGCAGCGTCACGATGCCGGCCACCCACACCGGCACGAACGCCAGCCCGAGCAGGATCAGCTGGAACGGCACCAGCTGCACCCGGTCGTCGGGCCCCTTGGTGTCGGCGATCGCGGACGCCATGTGGGCCTGCGGGAAGTCGTTGAGAATCTGGTAGAGGAAGTTGGGCAGGCCGATCAGCACCGCCAGGCCCGCGCCGAGCCACGGCCAGGGGCTCAGCAGCGGCCGGCGCGGCCCCACGATCAGAAACCCGGTCACCAGGCTGATCAGCAGCAGAATCACCAGGTTCTTGTTGTAGAACCCGACCCCGGTCACCACCCCGGCGGCGATCCACGCGCGCGGCCGGTCATGCAGCAACGCCCGGGCGATGAAGATCAGCACCCCGACCCAGACCAGCAGATCGGCCGTGGCGGTCGTCTCGACGTGCCCGCCGACCAGCGCGAAGGTGCCCGTCGACCCGGCGGCCGCGAGCGCCTGCGCCGTCCGCCCGCCGCCCACCTCACGGGCGAGCAGCGCCAGCAGGACCGCGAACACCCCGATCATCAGCGCGAACGGCACCCGGATCGCCCACAGGGAATCGCCGAACACGAGGATGCTCAGCCGGTTGAGCAACGGCGTGAACGGAGGCTGATCGACGTAGCCCCACTGCGGGTGATGCCCGAGGATCCGGAAGTACATCTCGTCGCGGTGGTAGCCGTAACCGTTGGAAGTGGCCAGTAAAAGGACGGTGACCAGGCCCGCGATGAGCGTCACGGGTCGCCAGGCGAACGGGGGGCGGGCGATCATGCGTACAAAATAGAGCAAGATCGCTCTCCGTATGCCCCCGTTTCACGGCCAGTTCGGTGGGCGGTGCTCGATGAACGCCCGTACACCCTCCCGGCGGTCATCGGAGAAGACCGCCGCCCGCCAGGCGGCATCCTCGATCTCCAAGCCCGCCCGGAGATCCACGTCGATCCCCCGCCGAACCGCGTCCCGCGCGTTCCGCACCGCAACCGGCGAATTCGCCGCGATCCGCCCGGCGATCTCCCGGGCCACCTCGCCGTCGTCCCCCGCACCGACCAGCCGATCGACCAGCCCCAGCCGCGCCGCCTCCTCGGCCTCGACATGCCGCCCGGTGAGAATCAGATCCGCCGCGACCCCCACACCCACCCTCCGCGGCAACAGCTGGGTCCCACCCCCACCCGGCACAATTCCCCGCGTCACCTCGGGCAGCCCGACCACCGCGGTCCGGTCGGCCACAATCAGGTCGCAGCAGAGCGCCAGCTCAAAGCCGCCCCCGAGCGCAAACCCGTGCACCGCCGCCACCACGGGCACCGCCAGCCCTCGCACCGCCCCGAACGCCGCCCGGAACACCTCCCGCTGCTTCAGAAAGCCGGCGTCACTGAGCCCGTTCCGCTCCTTGAGGTCGGCCCCCACACAGAACGCCTCCGGCACCGCCGAACTCAGCACCACCGCCCGCGCCCCGCCGCCCTCGACCTCCCTGGCCGCCTCCGCTAGGAGCTCAGCCATCCGCGTAGAGAGCGCGTTCCGCGCCCCCACCCGGTTCAGCCGAATCTCCGCCATACGCCCGTGCCCCATCACTTGCACGTCGCTGTCGGTTCCGCCCATGCCCGTTCTCCCGTCCCACCTAGTCCCACATCCAGCATTCCTGAATCGCCAGCCGGCTCGTCGTCGGTCCTCTCCCGCCGCCCAGCCCGGTGAGACTTTCCGGCGCCGTTCAACCCGTTGCTGCCGCGTGGCTGTTTCGTGCCGTCACCCGTACCGGCTGTTCCGCCGCGCGGTCCCGTCTCCGGCCTGGGTGGGTACGGCGTTCTGCCGTCTTCCCCGTACGCGGGTGTTTCCTCTCCGCCTCCAGGGCTTCCCTCATCTCTCCTCTCCCCGTGTGGCTGGGGGTGTCCCGTCTTCCGTTCCTGAGGGTGTTCCGATCTCTCCCCGTGTGGCTGGGGGGTGTTCCGTCTCCCGTTCCTGAGGGTGTTCCGACGTCTCCCTCGAGTGGCTGGGGGGTGTTCCGTCTCCCGTTCCTCAGGGAGTTCCGACCTCTTCCTCGAGTGGCTGGGGTGTTCCGTCTGCCGGCCGAGGGTGCTGTGACTGCTTCCCTCAGTGGGTGGGCGTTCTGTCTCCCGCCCCGCAGGGGTGGGTTGCTCTGACCCCGGTCTTGGACCGGCGAGGGTGTTCCGTCCCCCGCCCTCAAATGGGTGGGGGCAGTGAAGCAGACGGGACTGACAGTTCTCGGAAGTTGTCCACAGTCTGCGGCGCCAGGCCCGGCCCGACCCCCGCCCCTCTTCTGGCCAGGCCCCGGCCCGCCCCCCGCCCCCCTTCTGGGCAGGCCCGGCCCGACCCCCGCCCTCTTCTGGCCAGGCCCGGCCCGACCCCCGCCCTCTTCTGGCCAGGCCCGGCCCGACCCCCGCC